>JADMIM010000007.1 GCA_015478585.1 Thermaceae bacterium
AAATCCCGTGGCCGACGAGTTTCAATCCTCACTCGAGGAAAACCCCGAGTGGAACCTCCATCCATGCTCCAGAGTGGCAGGCCCTGATGTTTCAATCCTCACTCGAGGAAAACCCCGAGTGGAACTCGATGCCTTACGGCCATGTAGGAATCGTCGTCCCAGTTTCAATCCTCACTCGAGGAAAACCCCGAGTGGAACGTAATCCCCCCGGGGGTATATCTTTGAAGATGTTTGTTTCAATCCTCACTCGAGGAAAACCCCGAGTGGAACTGCCCCCAAAAAACACCACTGTGCCACGCCAAATCGTCTCTACTTTGCGCGAACCTGGCTATGAAGGCCGCCTCCACAAGGTGGAGGTAGCTACAGCATACTCGAGTTTTCAATGTCCACCAAGGGGCTTAGGCCTTGAGCGCGAACCCCCCGGTATTTCGCTACTTGCTTGGGGTTCGCGCGGGCGAAATCGGGCGTTAAATCACCAGTGGATCATCAAAGTCTTGATATTTGTCCTGCCCGTGCACCCGCAAGCACTTCTCGCGCCCACCCACAAGATTGTAGATGCGCAGGCTGTCCTTATCTGGCTCGAGCACCTTGAGCAGCTTGGCCTCGAGGTCTTCGAGCTGGGCCTTGGTCACGCGGCACTCGAAGACCGACATCTGCACCCGCTGCCCGAAGTTCTTGCAGATTTTGGCGACCCGCGCCAGCCGCGACCGGCCGTCCTCGGAGGTCACGTTTACGTCGTAGGTAACGAGAATATCAAGCCTTTCCATCGGTCTCACTTCCCCATGAAGGGCGGGTACTCGGGCAGGTCACCTCGCAGATACCGAGCCATTAAACGGGCTTGGATATGGGGTAGCAAACCTACGGCTACGGGTTCTTTGAACAAGGGATGCTGAACAGTTTCCTGCCTGCGTTTCTGAAAAGCAACCACCACTTCCTTGCGCCCGTCTTCACCCAGCATCACTGCCCCACCAGGGCGCTCCTCGAAGTGCTTGGGGTTGAGCTGTTTGCGGTTGAGCATAGAAAGCACCAGACGGTCGGCCCACCAAGCCCTGAACTCCTCGATCAGGTCAAGAGCCAGGGCATTGCGCCCCGGTCTGAGGGCGTGAAGAAAACCTACCTGCGGGTCTAGCCCAACCCCCTCGAGGGCAGCCGTACATTGGGTAGTCAACATGGAGTAAACAAAGCCCAGCAAAGCATTTACGGGGTCTCTGGGGGGGCGCTTGTTGCGCCCGTCAAACCCGAACTCTCCCGAGAGCAGAAGGTCGCCAAAGGCCGCAAAATAGGTACTGGCAGCGTTGCCCTCCAGCCCCCGTACCTCGTCCAGGGTGCGAGCTTGGGGTAGGTGGCGCAGAGCACTTTCGTGCTCGTAGACCGCCAGAGCTAGGGCTTCGGTCTCACCCCGCTCGCGCACCGCCCGCTGCAAAATGGCCCTGGTGTTGCGCAGCTTGCTCTCCACGAAGCGCTGGGACATGTACAGCGAAACCGATGCAGATTCCAGCGCTTGGTGCTGAGCCCGGCGAAGCAGCACATTGCCCGATACCGGGCCAGCCAAGCGTCCCTGGAACCTGCCATTCTCGCCAAACCAGGCCACTTCTCGCCCATCCTGGGCACAGCGGTACAACAGAAAAGGAGAAACCAACACGTTGCCAAATATAGAAACCCCGCCCAAATGGTGGAGGGGGATTTGCCGCAGAACGGTCTTCTCTTGTTCGATGCGTAGGGTGTCGCCCTCGAGGCGCAGATAAGTTCCCTGGGTTTGAATATAGAGGGTATTGAGCAATTGAGTGTTCATGTATCCCCCTCCAGGCCAAGGGTGAGTAGTTTCTGGAGGGCCTGTGGAACTTCTGGCATACAAGAGTTGAGGAGAGAGCAGTTAGGACAGCGGTTATCGGCTACCGGCGCGGGTAGCTTGTCCTGGGACATCAGTTGCCTCACAGCCCTAATAATCATCAGCGTCTCTGCCCGCAGCTCGGGAGTTAAGTCAATAACCCGCCGCCTCTGGGTGGTCTTGTAGAACAAGGCCCCCTCTGGCACGGGCACGCCAAACATTTCTTCGAGGCACATAGCCTGAGCACAAAGCTGAACCTCGTCCGAGAGCTTGGCCCAGCGGTTGCCCACTTTGTACTCGACAGGGTAGGGGATGTTGTCAACAAACTCCACCACATCGCCTTTTCCTATCAAACCCAGCCGTTCAGACCACAACGGCAGAGCCCGCTCTACTTGTACCCCTTCTCGAGTTAACCCTTCGGGCACATCTACCGTTTCGTGAGCACGAGTGCCTCGCAGGGTGTACTCGTTGTCGTTCCAGTCTTGCTCCAGCAAAATCAGAGCACAGCGGCGCGGGCAATAGGCATATTGGGCCAGCGCACTGATATTAATAGGCTCCAGCGAAGAGGAGCTTGGATACTTAGGAAAACGATCCTCAGAATCTACTTCGGCTTCAGGTTGGTTGGGCTCGAGGTCGGACATCTCAGTTCTCCCAGAGCGCGAACCCATCTCGGGGATAATCGTTCCAGCACAGCCCTCTGGTACAAAAGTTGTCGTATTCCTTGCCGTGCTTAGCAAACTCGAACACAAAGAGCTGACCCTCGACCTCGGCATAAAATAGGCGCTCATCGGTGTGGCCTTTGGGATAACCCAGTGCATCACCCCCCCCACTTTTGAGTTCGCTCTGAGCCGCCCGGTTGGGCAAGCGCAGCCGTGCGATCAAACGCCGGTATTTACCTTGGGTACAGGGGGCAAAGCGCTCCCAATCCTGCCGAGCCTTTTTGGAGAGATAAACCGGAACAGTTTGGGCTTGCTCGAGTTCGGCCCGGAAGGCCTCGAGGTAGGCCTGGCCCAAGGGAGAAAGTACCGTGTAGCCATCGGGCATGTCCTCGAGTAGCAAACTGGCTTCTTTGGGCAATGCGGCTGCTCGAGCCCTCACCTCTGCCTTAGGCCGCAGGGTTTCATCAATCCAGTCGAAGAAATCGGTGTTCCAGGCGATTAGGGTATTGTCCCAACCAAAGGGTGAAGGCGGTAGGGTCACGATGTCGCCAAACTTCTCGTGAATGTAGTAGACCGGAATCTTGAACACCAGTCCTAGCGCTGTGGCGTAGGCAATCTCAGCCTTGAAGCCCCCGGTAGCGTTAATACCTACCGAAGAGCCCTGCCGCTTGGCTTGGCGAATGCGCCCGGCCAGCAGTTGCACGAACTGCCGCAGCCCATAGTCCACAAAACCCTTGGCTTCGTAGGCCAGACCCGATACCTTTCGCAGTTCTACAGGAAAGTCTTGTTTGCGCAGATACATGGCCACGTGCTCGGCGCACCAGTGACCATCTTCAGTGTCGCTGTGCAGCAACTCTACCCGGTCACCTGCCCTCAGAAGGTGGCTCAGCGAATTGGTCTCGGCGCTGGCTTTGGTGGGGTCGCTGCGGATATAGCCCAGGATGGCCGGGGTGTCTTCTCTACGAAGGTTCGCTTTAGCAACGTTACCCAGCAGGCTGGTGCCTACCGTGGTCAGGATGACGCTGCTCATGAGGGCTCCCGCAGCTCGAGGCCCATTTTGCGGACGATGGCCTTGAGTTCTTTTAGGCGTTGCTCGGCCTCGTCAGGGATGGCGTGCTCCTTGCGCGGTGCATCGCGGAAGCCAAAGTGCAACAAATCGTTGCGAAAATGGCCCAGGTTTTTCCATAGCGCCACAAATGGCTTCCATTCGTCCTCAGAGGAATTCTTGGCGGCATCATTTAACCAGCGCTCGGTCTGCTCACGCTGCTCCAGGCTTTGTGTCCAATTTCCACCCTGTTTCCACTGCACGAAACAAACCATCCACTCCCGTGCCAGCCCGATGGCTTTCTCATACTGCCGATGCCGCAAAAACCAAATCACCCCCCCAAAGCTCTGCACTAGCTGCGCTTCTTGAGAGCTATTTTCATCACGAACCAAGAGATCAAGGCCACCTTTGAGACGGGGCAGCAACAGTTTCAGTGGGGCATGGCTGGCTTCCCAATCTGCCCCTTGAGCCTGGTCTATTTTTTTGCGGGATTGTTGCGCCAATTCTCCAATGCGCATGGCACGATTGGTAGATAGAGCCGCAGAAAGCGAATCTAATTGCTGGACGGCTGAATTGAGGTCAACATTGAGCGGTTTTGCCCCCCTTGTCTCAACCAATGGGCGGAACTTGCTAGCATCCCCTGTGTCCAAAAAGCGGTTGGTAGCACTGGCCCAGTCCAGCATCTTGACGAACTTGGTTAGATCGAAGACCGGAGCAATGTCGTCGGTTTTCGCCTCGTAGGCTCCGTACAAAATGTGCTTGAGTTGAACCGCCTTTGCCGCCCGCAAAAAGCTGACCGCCAGCAGCGCCAAGGTGGGCAGGGAGCGAAAGCCGTGGGTCATGTCAAAAACAAGCTCGGCCCCGCTGGGAATATGCTGCCCGATGATGTTGAAAATATCCCAATATTCGGCCTCATCTTTTCCCGAGGGAATATCAATTAGTTGGGCCTTGGGCAAGAGTTGCTGCACCGCTTGCCCATGCTTTTCTTTGGCTTCTGAGGTAACGCAAATCAGTGCGTCGGCCTGGGGGAACCACTCGAGCAGAGCAGCCTGAAAAAACTTATGCGGACGGGCTTTTTTCTTGTCCCAAGTGTAAGAGATTTCTTTGTAATCGTTCGTTCCCAGCATAGAGAGGACAATCATGTCTCCTCCAATAAGGCTTGGATTCTCTTGCAACGACGTTTCTCCAAGTCCCAGCGCTTCATGGTCGTCAGGTGATCCTTGATGGCCTCGAGGCTGGTTTTCCGCAAGACCGGTTCCAGCGCCTCAAGCTTGGGGAGATAGTCATCAATTTTGGACAGCGAGGAGGCATCTTTAGCCTGGCCCAGAACTTCTCGAGTTTGCCTCTCGGCTTCCTCCGCTTGCTCCTTCGGCGATTTAGGCCTCTCAGGGACTGTGACCTTGAAGTCGCCAAAGTACCCATACCCAGCGTTGGTCTTGCCCCCCAAGCCCAAATTTTCTAGAGCCCACTCGAGCATCTCGGCAGCCCTGACTACCCAGTCGGCGGAGTTTTCGGAGTTGCTCGAGATTGCCAGCACGAACTTGGTTCCCGGCTTCACGCTGAGGAAAGCCACCGGGTTGGGGTCGTCGAAGTCGGTGGGCCATGGCTCGAAGTCGGTGGGCCGTGACTCGCCCCGGCTGCCGTAGTAGCTTTGATGATGCACGGTGATGACATCCAGTTGGAAAGGCTGCTGGCTGGCAGGATCAAGCCAGCCGTCCCAGTACACGATATGCGCGGCGTTTTCGGTTGTGCCAAAAAGAACCTTTTTTTGCTCTTCGTCAAGACCGTAATGTTGGGCTACCCGCACCAGCAAACCCTTGATCGCGCTGCCAGGTAGGTAAGGCGTGCCATAGGTGTGCTGAATCGCCAAACCGACTTCAATCGGGCTGGCGTTGCCCAAACCAATGGCGAGTGGCCCGCTGGTGGTGGCCTCGAGCAACACCGCGCCGGGCAGGGCTGCCTTCCAGCGATTGAAGGCACCTGCATATACCGGGGATACCTTCAAATCCGCAATCCTACTGATCAGAGCGGTATAGGGGTGGATCTCTTTGGAGGTGGGCTTTTCGTGGGTGTTTAGCATCTGGCTCAGGGCCAGACCCGCGTGACTGCCCGCAGGAGTCAGGTGTCTAAGGGCTTGTCGGCGGATGTCCAGCATGGCTAGTCCTCCACCGTTAACACGCTCTTAGCAAAGCGCTTGAAGTACACCCAGGCCTCCAGCACCCGCCGGGTGTGGTGCATATACTCAGAAGCCGACGCATCCTGAATCCTTTGCAGCAGGCCGTCTCGCGGCAGGTCGTCTTGGATTTGGAAGCCAAGGATTTTTTTCACGTGGTTAAGGAGGATATCGTGCGCCTCAGGCAAACCCCCACCACTGCCCTTTTTCGATTCGCAGAAAGCCAGAGTTTGGCAAAGCCCCATGGTTCGTACCATCACCGCAAACTCTTGGCACAAAGATTGATAGCGGCCTTTGGTACCGTCGCGCTTCCCGCTCTCGTGCTTTTCTTGCACATCCGCCACCAACTTAAGCGCCAAGGCCATGTCTTTTTGAGCGCGGGTAGTAACTTTTGCAATGGTTTGTGGCTCACCCATTGGCCTTCACCTCCAATTTTCGCAGCAGGCCCCGCCCTACACTGGCCTTACCGCCAATTTGAATGTAGGTTTTATTCAACTCGGCAAAATCATCGGTTTTGGAAAGGGCAAAGCTCGAGAAAATGGCCTCGGCAGGAATCGCCTCTTCGTACCACAGACCACCGTCTTGCACGGTTTTGCTGTCGCTTTTGAGCTTGACCCTGGCAATCACCTCCATCCCGGTTTCGCTAAAGTAGCTAAACACATCGTTATGCACCAGGGCCAAGCGCTCTATAAAGTAGGCTTCTTCGCTGCCAAAAATAGCTTGGCTGAGGGCTTTAGCCAGGCTGTCTAGGCCCTGTTGGGCCTCGAGGTCTATGTCCTCGAGGATTACCTGATTGCTGTGCTGGATTTTGCTCGAGGAGGTCAGTACGGCCTGGGTCTGACCCACGTCGGGAAGCTCGCGTTGCATTCCCAAACCCAGAGCCATTTGGTCGCGCCACAAGCGCTGCAAGACCAACGGACAAGTCAGCAGGGCAAAGGTTCCGGCATAAGAGCGCACCGGCAGAAATAAAATGCGGGCATCGGTCAGAGTTAGCTCACCCGCAGCCTCTATAGAGCCGAAAATCTTATTGCTGGTTTCATCCTCACGTCCATCCCGCAGCACCCCTTTAAGGCTGCTGGCAGGAATGATGGGAAACTTGGTGGCCGCTTCGCGGGCCACCGGAAGGTCAATTACGCTGCCGCTATCCTGACCCGTGCCGGGGTGAATCGGCGTGAGGGCTTGCCAGAAAATTGCCTTTGCTTTCATATTCAACACACTCCCCAAAGGGCCAGCCCAAAGCCGTCCTTGCGGTCTTGCTCGAGGTCGCTCACGGGCCGCAGCCAGGATTCCAGTAAATCGCTAGGGTTGCCCTCTAAAATCTTAAAAAAGTAGACACTGCCGGCCGGAACCATCCAGCGCACCGCCTTGGGTTGGTTACCACGCAGGTTCCAGCCGCTCACTGCCTCGCGCCGCCCTATCGCTGCCGAGACCAGTTTGAGTTTCACCTTTCCCAGCCCCCTGGGCAAATGCTGCTCACCGCACTTATCCAACCAGCCAGGTCGCCAACCCTGCTCAAAAAGGGCGGGGGTAGCCAGAACCAGCCGAACCAGGTCGCCCACCCTTAAGCCATCAAAGGCGGTCTTGATTTCATTGGGACAGTCGAACCAGTGCTGGGAAAGACCATCCTTAAGCGCAATGGCGGCAGGCCGCGACTCACCGCCCAGCAGCCCCACTGACTCCAGCCCTGCCCAGTCCGGCAGTGAAACCCTTGCCCGGATGCTCCACTGGTGGTGTCGTCCATCTTGCAGGGTCTCGAGAGTGCGGTAGGCCACGCTATAGAGTTGCCCGTCTTTGCCTTTGCCCTTTTCCGAATCCATCGCCACATGAACACGGGTGTCCAGCAGTAGCGGCTCGATTTTTTCGGGAATCACCGCTTTACCCAACAACCAGTTGGTCATGTTGGCCTGACCCCAAAGCGAATAACCAGATTCGGGTTTGAAGTCGGCGGTTACCTCGAGCGGCTGTAAGCCCTCAGGCAAGTTACAGCCAGCCCCGCTGGTAAGTTCTTTGGGCTTAAGGCGCATCACCTTTGCTTCTTCGCCTGCTTTATAAACCACCGTGTCACGTGGAGCAGGTAACACAATCTCGCAGCTCCTAGCCAGCAGTGGCGAACAGATTTGGATGTTATGAAGGTTCTGCAAAAAGCTGTGATCTTCCCATTTAGCCCCTTGCTTGCGCCCGATCTGGGTGCGCACAAAGCCCGCGATGGTGCTGGGCAGCGGCAGGGGCAGGCTGCGGGCGGTGGTCTCGCTGCCTTCGGCCCCGGCAAAGGGCCGCCCATCGCGCCAAAGCAGGGGGCTAAGGGCGTGAATATCTAAAACCCGTTCAGCCATTTTGCACCTCCATCTCAGCCTCGATGCCGCTGAGGAAGCGGGCAATGACCAGTTGATTTGCAAAGACCTCGAGATCTTGGATGCTGTGAAGTTCCGGTAACTTAAGCCCCTTGCCTTCTTTGCGTTTTAAGATTCGCTCGGCTTCGGCTTGCAGGTAATCAATCCGCATTTCTTCCTGCCACTCCCTGGCCAGTTCGCGCAGCTCGTAGGCCAAGCCACGGGAGACCCCTTTAGCTTGATAAGCCTTTTGCAGCTCTTCCCAGCGCAGGTCATCCCACTTCCGCACCACGGTCAGCGGTGCGCCACCCCTGGTGTGCAACGCCATCGCCAGCGAGTCACGTCCGCCGTTTTTGGCGGCTTTTTCGGCGGTGCGCGCGGCTTCCAGTGATAAAGAAAGGGGTTCGCGGTAGTGTACGATGGCGACCCCAGCCGAGAGCATGCCTCGCACCGTATGGCGAAATTCCTCGGACAGTCCTTTGGCACAAGCAATTGCATGGCGAAATTCCTCGGACAGTCCTTTGGCACAAGCAATTGCGGTGTTGACGGGCAACATTGCCAGCACATCATCACCACCTGAATACACCAAAAACCCGTGATGCTCGGCTACGATTTTCTTGGCTTTTTGGGCGAAATCATCTAGTGTTGCCGACAGCTTTTGATGTTCTTCGGGAGAGTTCTTTTGCGAAATCAGGTCGCCCATTTTGTCGCCATCGGCTACCAGAATGGCGTAGTAGGGCTGGGGTTCTTGAAGCTTGTCGTCGTCTTCCCCGTGGCGCTCATCGGGCATTGCTTTGGGTCGCGCAGCGCGGCGGGCCATAGTTCGGGTATCCACGACTTTCCCGGAGTTCAACACACCGTAGCAGCGCTTTAGTAGTGAGACCGCGTCTAGATGCTCGGTGGCTCTCAAGTACAATGGTGAAACATCCGTCAGGGGCTTGAGATCAAGGACAATGCTGGCCCTCGAGGGGTCGAGGGGTGATTTAGGGATGCCCTCATCAAACTGCTGTGTAGGGGAAAACTCCCGCAAGGCTTTGCGTCCAGCCAGCAGGCGCTCAACTGTTTTGCGAGCATTGGGGTAATTGTCGCCCAGTGGAACCCAGGCGGCGTAGAACTCGAGGAAGTGGTTTAGCTGTTCTTGGGCACGCTGGGTATCAATTAGGCTTTTCTGCTCTGGAGAAAGCTTGTCCGTCGTTTCTTTCCAAAGCGCCAGCAGCTTATTTTGTGCGGCTTGCTTGGCAGTTTCCACGAGCCTCGCCGGGTCGCCAGAGACCTTGGCCAGAATTTTGTTGGCTCCGTCGGCACTGGGGCCAGAAGGAAAAATCAGGGTTCCGCCGTTTGAATGTATGGATTCAGCAGCAGCCTTACAGATCTCCTGCAAGATTTGGGATCCGGCATACAAGTCGGCGGTGCGGCGGGCGGCGGCAATAAAGTCTTGCACCGGGCCGATGGAGATGGCGAGGAGGTGGCTCATAGGCGCACCTCCTTGAAGCCTTTGCTTTTGGCGAACTCGAGCAGCGCTTCGCGGATGGGTAAACCCTTTAGGGGAGATACTTGTTGGCGCTGTTGGAGGGTTAGTTCTACTTGTGCTCGAGCAATTTTCTTGTCCTGCTTCTCAAACTTCAGATCGCCCGCCTCCCAAACATGCGGCGCGTCCAAAAGGAGGATAGCGGGAACGTAACCCCCATCCACCTTGATGGCTTTTGTAATCACAGGCGAAGCAAAACGGGTTCCAAATTCAGAGGTGGACTCGAGGGTGTGGTCGGTGCCTTCATTGATAAAGTGAAAAACAATAGGCAATCCCAAATCGGCTCTGGGGAATCCTTGTACTGGGTGTTTAGCTTGATGTCTCCATTTAGCATTTGGAGAGATTCTTCGGATGGAGTCTGGCTCTGGATACCTCGATCTCCCAAGTTTGTTGGGTTTACTGTGATCAGAGCCCTCGTCTCGGGCAAATTTTTTGCCTTGGCGAAACTCCTTGTATAGCTCAACAGCTTTTTTCCAAGCTGCAACTGGGTCAGATAGCTTATCCCCGATCAGGTAAGCCGCAGGTGCAAGGGTCAGAAGGTTTTGGTGCAACCTTTGGGTTTTTGTTGTGGTAGAGATTTGAGAAATAAGCTCGAGGCTCCCACACCCGCGCCGGGTTCTTGCCCCAATCCCCCCAAACATAACCCAAGCGCCAACCGCCGCTTCAACCTCGAACCGAAATGCTGCGGGGCAGGTCAACTCGAGGGAAAAGGCGATGTCTTGCAGGCAGCATGCTGCGGGAGTATTCTCTCTGCGGTTTTCGGCAAAGGGAAACAGGGCATAGCCTCTGGCATCCCCGAATCCATTCACAAAGTCTGAGTGGCTTTTTTTATTTCCGGGGTTTGTAAGGGTAATTTTCAGGCGCACCAATCCGTGCTGCTTCGCGCTCCCCCAAATCTCTTCCTCAGCTTTGAACAGGGCCTCGGCAGTTGGATACTGTGCCCCCGCCGTGGCCCGCCACCAGAAGCGCAAGTGTCCGCGCACGCTCGCAGCCCGGATAGGGTTATTGTCGTCCACCTTGCGCGGGGTAGCGCTGCCGCCAAACATGGGGGTGATGGTCTTGAGTTGAAGCGTCCAGGTCTCTAGTTCCGGTTCCTTGAGTTCAGGAGGAGGGGAAGGAATTCTTCTGGCCACGGCTCACGCTCCCACCCAGCCGGTCTCGAGCTTTCCCTCGTCCCAGTAGTCCAGCTCGAGCATCTGTACCCCTCTGGGTAGCTTGCTGGCCTCGGCTACCACTTCGTAATCGGAGAAATGACGCGGAGGTTTGCTCTGGTCGCTCA
The DNA here is from genome assembly GCA_015478585.1 of Thermaceae bacterium. Taxonomy (GTDB): domain Bacteria; phylum Deinococcota; class Deinococci; order Deinococcales; family Thermaceae; genus Meiothermus. The sequence goes on from JADMIM010000007.1 coordinate 10,843, forward strand.
GATGAATCGAAACTACTTGCCCCAAATCCAACAACCTGTGGGCAGGTGCACAGCCCAGCATGGCTTGCCGCCCGTTTTGCTCAGTATTGTTGGGGTCGGTGCCTACGTGCTTAAACACAATCAGTTTGCGGGTAGACATGAGCCCTTTGCTGGCGCTGCGGTCGTGCTCGTACATGTTGAGGAGGCTTTCCAGCAGCACCTTCAAGTCATCTTCGCTAAAACCGGTGCCTTGGGCCAGGTGGGCGCTAATAAAGCCTCGAGCGACATAAAGCCCGTAAGAAATCTGGCTCTTGCGCCCCATAGTGCGGAGTTTGTCTTCGGGTTGCTCGGCCTCCCACTTGAGCCAGTCCGCGACGGTCTTGGCGTTCTTAACATCTTCAGCTACAGCTCCACGGGTAATGCTGAACTCTGAGGCAAAGATAGGATTGACGCTACGGGCAAACGTAATTTGCACCGGGCCTCGCACTTGTCCAGCATTGGCACCCGTGCTCATCACTGCCCCAAAAGTACGCACGTCAAAAAACTGCTCACACATCCAGTCTCGAGCCGCCCCCACTTTCCCTTTAGTTTTGGTTCCCATAAAGCCGCCTTCGGTTTGCTCATGGGCCTCGAAGATAGGGCGATTCAAGTTCGTACCGTGTTGAATAAAGATGTTCTGACCGGCAGCCTGAGCATAATTGCGAATGCGGCGCTTGATGGCTACATCGCTCACCAAACCGTGCCCATCCTCGGGGTCAACGCGGGGTGCATTGCCGCTGTCGGGGTCACCGTTGGGGTTGCCGTCTTTGCAGTCGAAAATCAGCATAAATTCGTAGCGGTTTTGGATAGGCTTAGACATGGGATTCTCCTTGCTAGACCCCCTCTCCCAAGGGTAGAGGGGCTGGGGTGAGGGCTTTACTCGGTTTCGTTTTCGCTTTTATCTTCGGTTGCCTCGGGGTTGTCGCTCTTCTTGGTGCGGTTGAAAGCAAACTGCTGGTAGTAACCGAGGGCAAATAGGCTTTGCTCTTCTAGCGTCAAGGTGGCAGGAAGGTTCTTGCCCAGGGCATTCCAGACCTCGGCAATCTGAGAGTTGAGCCAAAAGGCTAGGCCGGGTGAGTCTTTGGAAATTTTGCTCAAGTGTGCTTGGGAAAGGCGGGTCAGGCGGCCCAATACAAGGCCAGGGGTGCTGCTCGCCGCGCCGTAGTAGCGTTGCACCACACCCGCGTTTATCTCTCCGTCGGACGATTGTTCCTGAATCCTTGCCAGCAAGCACATCAAACGCCCGCAGTGGTACGCCTTGCTAGGGTGGTTGGGGTCGAGGGCTGGAGTCATACGGTAGCCTCCTTTTCGATTGTGGTACGCCTTGAGCAGACTCATGCGGGCATAAATACGCCCCAGCGAAGCCGCGTCGGGTTTAGCTGCCTTGAGGGCTTCATCAAACTCACCGGTCATCACGCTGGCGCGATGCGCTTCCATCAGCTTTGCAACCGCGCCGTAGGGAATCGGCAACAATGGGTTCAAGGCTGTACGCCAAAAGGGGATTTGCAGCATTTTGACGGGTTTTATGTAGTCATCAAGTTTTTGCTCAGGCGATTTTGGGCGCTGCAAGCTCATCAATAGGCGGTTGAGCCCTGGCAGCTTGGCGTTCTTGGAGCCCCGCGCGTTGGTGATGCTTAAGTCCTCGAACCATTTCTTTACAGCTTCTACAAACTGCTCGAGCGAGCCCGTCTGCCAATCTCGTACCATCACCCGGCCTGCGGCCCCGCTCATGGCGATGGCGTAAAAGCGGCTCTGGGCAATGCTGAGCGGTGTCTCGCCTGTGCGGATGGCGTTTAAGAATTTTTTCGCTCTCTCCAGCGCACTCGCCTCCGCGCCCGCGTCGGCGGACTCGGGTTCCCAGATATCGGCAAACAGATTGCTTTCGCTTGGAATATCGCGGTCGTACCAAAGAGCGATTTTCATTTCACCCAGTTGTTTGGCATCTCCCAACATGTTGTCTAAGGCTGCGCGGTAAGCTGTTGCAGATAATTGATCTACCGCTCCATTTTCTCCTTGGGATAACCCAAAGGACTCAAAGGCCTCCTTGTCATAGGTGACAAAAGCAAAGCCAAATGCACTCCCCCCGAGGTTCATTACTTTAGGGTGGGTGGGTGCGGGTTCGGCAAGCTCACCTGTCGCCAAAGACAGCATCTTTCTTTCAGCATCTTGGTCTTGGGGCTCTGTTCTTGCAAAAGCCTTGGTTCTAAAAGTCCGCCACCAATCACGCCACTCGAGGGTGTCCAGAATGCACTGCCCTTCGATAAAGAAAGTGATTTTATCGGTGGGCCTAAGTTTCTCCTTGCCTGACTTCTGGGTCTCTTGAAGCAAGTCTTGATAAAACTTCTGCATCTGGGCATCATCGGAAAGGGCCTTATAGATGGGAACCAGGTTCAGAACTTCTGCACTCGCCAGCTGCATCAACACCTTGAAGGTCTGATGCTTTTGCAAATTTTTTGCATATTCTTCAGGCTTTTTGATAGCCCCATCGCGGTCGAGGTCTGGCAACTTAAAGACCACTGCACAGGTGTCTGCCAAAAAATGTGAGGCTTGCTCGAGAGTATACCCCATTGCCCGGAAGGCTTTGGGCATTCCTACCATCTCAGGTTGTGATAAATCTGGGCAGGTCTTTTCAGCATTTTCTAGCGGCAGCAACCCTGTGAATCGTCCATCGGGACTAACCGTCGCAAGCCAGCGAATATCTTTGGTTGTAAAACCCGTCTGTATTCCCGATACCTTACGGTTGGCATACTCCACCAGTTGTCCTAGCATTAAGCACCTCCCCTGGGCTTACGAACTTGGCTACTGGAGTAGGGGGGAACGTGCAAAATCCCGTCGCTAATCTCCGCCTCGAATAGGCTGATGCTAGGTTTATCGGTGCTGCTGCCTGGGCGCGAGAGGTCGAATACGTCGTAGAGCATCCAGCCAATATGTTCATCGTGTGGCGCGAGCGTTGGTGCTCTTTCACCAGGCTCGACCAGCCGGAAGAAGGCGCTAAACTCGCGGCAACCCAAATATGGCTGGTAAAAACATTGACCGTTGCCTGCACGCCGCTCAAAGCTATGTTCCACTTTCTGGCGTAGTTGTTGATCCTCCGAGTACAAAACAGCATGAGCATGAATCCGATAGCGCACACCTTTAAGAGCCATAGTCTGGCGCTGAGTGCGCCCCTTGGTGTCCTGGCCGGTCTCTTCGCGGGTGGCATCGGCAAAAATCGGCTCGAGTTTGCTGGGGTCTTTCATCCACTTCTTCACGCTGGATTCGCTGATTTTTTCCTTCACCTCGTTGCGCATCAGGGCGATGTAGCGTACCGGCTGCACGATTTCGATATGCTCGACTTGCCAGTACATTGCAGGTTGTTTGGGCGTGCCCTTATTGAACTCCAGATAAATCGCGTCGAAAATCGCTCTGGCCGCACTGGGGGTCATGACCGGGTAGCTGAAGCGCTCCACCTTGAACTCTGGGCGGGTGAAGCAGGCGAAATCGCCCCAGACCTCTAAAACAAACGTCTTCATTCGTCCTCCTGTAGGAAAACTCTGCTTGATTAGCGGTTTGCCTTAGACAACGAGCGCACCAAATACACCCCCTTCCTCAGGTAAAAACCCCAATAACGAGTCGTAGCGGCTTTCTTCACCACACAAAAACCAATCAGAAACTTCGGTGCGGCTACCCCACTGGTAGCGGAGGAAGAGGGTCTCGAGGTATGGCGGGACCCCGTCCACAGCCAAGAAGTGCGGAACCGTATAACCCCGCACCCGCCGCATCCAGTCGCCGGTGATGCCACTGTCTCGAGCTTCCTGCATGAGGGTTTTGGCCTCGAGGTTGTAGGGAACCACCACATTTACGGCGTGGGTCTCGATGAGTCGGTAACGTTTGGCAAACTCTTCGTAGTTTTGGGTTTTGATGAAATTCTCGAGTTCTTGGTCTGTGGTATCAGCAATGTTGTAGAGGCTTTTGTAGAACCGACGATAGGTTTCGGGGTCGTCGAGGTTGAGGCCGTCATGCTCTACGAGCTGGCTGCGAGTGAGTTGGGCAGCTTGCTGGTAGGCTCTGGTAGGGTATTTTTCCTCTTCCGGCAAAAATACTGTAAGGGTTCCTCTCTCCGGTAGAGAATCATGGCGATTGCAACGTCCTGCGGCTTGAGCAATCGCGTCGAGGGGAGCCAGGGCCCGGTAGACGTTAGGAAAGTCGAGGTCTACACCGGCTTCTACGCATTGTGTGGCAAAGACCCGGCAAGGTTTTTTAGCCTTCAAGTCGGCCACAATCTGCGCTAGCAGGTCGCGTCGGTGCTGTGGGCAAAGGGCCGTGGAGAGGTGATAGATGCCCTCGAGCCGCTGTTTCTGAGCTTCCTGGGTGAGTGCATAGGCGTGGCGCTTGAGATTCACAATGCATAGGGCCTGGGGTTGGTCTTGGAGTTCTGCTACCAAGTGGGGCCACGTCAAGGCGTTTTGGGTTTTCCAAACACTGTTAACGCGCTGGGCCTGGCTAAAGAGTTGGGCTTGCTGGGCAACAATCTCGCTGGGTTGCCAGCCCGAGTCGATTGGCTCACCTTGCTGAATGCTGGTATGAAGGGTATCGAAAGCAGGTTGGGTAGCGGTAGAGAATAACACTGTACAGTTGTACTTCTCATTGGTGAGCCCCGAGAGGGTTTTGAGTGTAGGAACCGCTAGCTTTACGGGCAAAGTCTGCACTTCGTCGAAAAGGATGATGCTCCCTGCCAAGTTATGTAGCTTTCGGCAGGCTCCAGGGCGGCTCGCGTGGAGGCTCTCGAGCAACTGGACGCTGGTGGTAATGACAATAGGCGCGTCCCAGTTTTCTGTAAGGAGTCGCTTCTGGCGCTCGAGTATGGATTGTTGATCGCTGGTCGAATTCTTGTCTCGAATCCCTGTCAGGCTGTGGTGTTCCAGAATATAGTGCTCCCCGAACTCGGCAAACAACTGACGGTAGACGTTCACGGTTTGGTCGAGAATGCTCAGAAACGGTAGCACCACCACGATACGGCGAACCTCGGGGTCTTGAGCCGCCCTCCTCAAAGCGAACCGCAGCATGGAAAGGGTTTTGCCGGTGCCGGTTGGAGCGGTCAGGGTGAAGATTCTAGCCGGATTATTCGCTGCGTTCGCGCAATCATCGGCTAAAGAACGCCTAAGCTCGCGGGTCTTCTGGGGAATGCTCTCATCGTTCCCGAGCTGCTCAAGCCGGGCTTCCAGCAGCTCGAGAGCCCTCGAGGCTTGCAGCTTTGGGGCGACAGGGCGCGGTATAAATCGGGCGTTGCCCTGGTTCATGGTGCGCTCGGTATCTAAGAAGTCGGCATCCACTAAAGCCGAGAAGAGCATCCGGGTATCTAGCATCTCGGCGGCACTCAAAGTCTTTGGGATTGGCTGAGTCGGTGCTGGCAGACTGCCCACATCGGCCTCTAAGCGTTGCTTGAGCAGGTCAACGTTGGTTTCGGTCAGCCGAAGCTCGAGGGGGTGCTTCTTCTGTAATTCCTCGAGTTTCATCTCCAGTAAGCTCTGTTTGGCCCCGGATTGCAGTCCAATATGGTGTCCCTGAATTGCCAGGGCAATCTCAATTGCTCGGTACTCAAATAAGGCAATATGTGCCCCCGCCGACCAATGGTCTAAGCCGCTTTCTTTGCCTTCCAGGCGGCGTTGGAACAGGTCGCCGTACTTGCCGATATCGTGCAGGAGCCCGGCCAGATTGGCTTTAGCTCTTTCGCCGAAGTAATCTGCTCGTTCCGAGGCCAGCCGAGCTACTTCGGTAGTGTGCTCGAGCATAGTCTGCCATTTACTGCGGTCTTGGTGGGTATGTGCCCAATATTGCTTCACAGTAAACTGATTGATTCCACCGTGCTGTGCGACCAATGCCCGTGCCTCTGCCAACCAAGTTTGTCTCAGATTCTGAGGCTCCAGTACCTCCACCCGTGGCCCCCAGCTCTGTATCCACGGCAGCAACTCGAGGGGGAACCCTTGGTCATCTGTACCGGTTTCAATTTCAACGAGAATATGGCCATCCTCGAGTTGCTCGACCTTTTTGAAGTTGGGGTAGCCGCCCTCCTTAATCCGGTACGCGGCAGCCGGGGAGAATTTGAGCTTGACCGTAATGGGGTTTGGGCCGGTTACGATACCCCAAGCCGAAGATAAATACTCGTGGGGCTCGAAGTCTTCGGGAATCGTGTAGGTGGAATCCTTGACCGAGACCGCGCCCGTGATGCGGTCTAGCTTGTAGGCTTTGAGGTTGTCGAGGTAGTGGATAGCATTCGCGTAGAGCGTATCCCTGCCAATGAGGTATACCGCCATGTTGGCCCTCGAGACCTCCACCAAGTAGACCTCGATTTCGACCCTGATGATGCGGTCGTTGGGAAGTTTGTAGTTGAACACAACTGGGTTTCGCCCCAGCCAAGCCTCGGTGATGCGCTCGAGGTTGCTGCTGTTGCCAAGATTGCGAGCACCCGGATTATCGGATCGTTGCTCTAGCTCATAAGTGCTTTGGATGGCGATATTGCGAAGGTCGGAGGGCAGATTTTCCGCCAACTTCAGCAAGGCTTCCCGGTAGAATCTGCCGTCCCCAGGCGAGTGATGTGCCATCATTCTGAGGGCAGCATGGCTGACCAAAGCGTCTACGGTGCTAAGGACTAAGCGATTTTTGGGTTCGATGTAATACTTTCCATAACTCCTGTCCAGATGGAAATTCAATAGCTCGGGGTGTCCCAACTGTTCTAGGTCATCCAGATAGTTGTAAACAGCCCGTTCTTCAAGCCCCAGCGCTTCCTTCAGCTCATCAAGGAAACGAGGCTTTCGCCGCAGCAACTCAATCAGCCGAATCAGACCAAGAGCCTTTTTTTGTGGCTTGTTCAGTGCGTCGTCATCGTCGCTCATAACGGGAACTCCAAAAGTAGGGTGAGATAACTATAGCTAGCCTTCGTCCTGTTATTGTCCAAATACCAATAACCAGGGCTTTGTTATCAAAAAATTTTAGTAAATCTGGCTCAGGTTAATCTTCAGATGATCAAGGGGCGGCGCTCCAAAATCCAGTCGCTGTAGTAGCCTTCCATAAACTCTTTGCTGCCTAGAGGCAGGGGTTCCTCGAGGCAAGTCCACTCAGCCCTGGGGTCGAGGCGATAAATACCCGAGCTTGATTGGACGCTTTCCTGCCAACCCAAAGCCAGGCGCAGGGCTTTGATGTGTTCCCAAAGGGCTTTGCGCTGATTCTTGAGCTTGTCATCACAAAGGCGGTCTATAAGGCGCTCAAGGTTGACCGCTTTGCCATGTAACAGCAAGAACACCAGCAGCTCTCCAGGCTTTCCAGTGGAGTTGAGGGGCACGGCCCGCCCGTTCACCCACACCTCGAGCGGGCCATACGGGTTGACCTCGACCCGGTACTTTTGGGCCGAAGCCTGTCCGCCGAGGGTGGTATATCGCCGTAGCTCAGGAAAGCAGCCCAGTTCTTCTTGCACCCACAAGTTGTGAAGTGGCAAGCTCTTCAAATGGGCTTTGGCGGTTTTTGTTTGGCCTGCCTGGCGCAATAGCTCGGCCTCGAGCACCGAGCGCAGGATGCGGCTGCGTTCTCCCCAGGTCGCTACACGGCTCAAACTTTCCCTGGCCCCTGGCTGGTCGCCCAGCATCAAACGGGCAGCGGCTATATCGGCTTGAATCCAGGTTTCCTGGGGGTCGAGTTGGTAGGCTTCGAGCAGCCGGGCATAGGCTTCTTCGACCTGGCCCATCCGCCGCAGGGTGTGGGCATATCCCCATAGGGCTTGTTGCCGGTCGCTGATGTCGCCGGGGGCTTTGATGGCTTGTTGATAACTGCTGCGGGCACGCTCGAGTTCACCCATCGAGCGGCGTATCGCGCCCAAGCCGGATAAGGCCCTACATCTAAACTCCTGTGCCGCAGCTTGCTTGCTGATGCGAACCGCCTCGAGCAGATGCCGCTCGGCTTGCTCGGGTTGGTCTTTGAGCAGAGCATACCCCAGGCTGTTGTGGGTCCAGGCCAGGTAATAAGGGTCGTTTTTGAGGTAGGTCAAGGCTTCCGACCACTTTACCCGTGCAGCAGCTCGTTGCCCCGAGGTATTCAAGAAACCTCCTTCGTCGAGCAGAGAGCGTCCTAGCGCAACCCCGCTCAGATACTGCTGTGACCGTTCGAAGCTGGCTCGCCAGTGAGTCTCACCCAAGTGAAACTCGGCCTCGCCTCTGGTTCTCCACAGCAGGCCAAAATCAAGCTCGGCCTCGAGCGGCAGCGTCTCGAGCTCGTCCAATGCAGCATGGGGTTTCCCCAGCCGAACCAGAGCCCAGGCCCGGTACACCCCGAGCTGCGGACTAGGGGTAATACCCTCGAGAAAGCACAGCAGCTTCTCGGGTTTGCGCGCCCGGCACAGGGCCTGGGCATATAGGTATGGGAAAGCAGGATGCTGGACTAAGGCCGTGCTGGAGCACTCGAAAAATATGTCCAGCAGTCTAGCAACCTGCTGGTAGGTGGGAGCCAACTCCAGCAGGGTTTGCAGAAGGTTGGCGGCCACATCCAACTGGCCGGTCTCGAGGAGCGCGAAAAGGCTAAGCTTAGCTTCCTCGAGAGGTGCTTCCTTCACGCTATAGATTCTACAAAGCAAAGGGGGGGCTAGCATGCCCCCCTTTCGAACGAATAAGCAGCTATCCGCCCGCCCCTACCTTGGGGCTGTCGCCCTCAGCGAAATATTGAGCTGACGGGTGGGTCTGGTGCGCCACCGTGCCCAAAGCCGCGAAGGCCAGCACCAAAACCAGCAGAGCAGCCACCCACCCTTTGGTCTGAAGCGATTGCCTAGTGCCGAGTCTGCCGACGGTGTGAGTGTGATATTGGTTTCTCACAACTCACAGGTTCGGGGTGCGCACTGCACGATTCGTGCAGTGAATTCAAACTTGGACGTTGCCAAGGGCTAACTAGCCTTGCGCGCACCCCAAGCAATCAGCCCAACTCTCTGCTCGATAGGAGGTTGCAGCGGCCCCAAAAGCCGCTGAGGATTGAAACAACCCCACCAAAAGCGGTGAGGGTTGGATTCTCCAGATTGGCGCTACCCTAAAAGTTGTTCTTAGCGTCTGGGGGAAGCTTGATCCAGCTCTGGCTCGAGCTGAGGTCTGAACAGATCCTCGAACTTTTTCTGGGCGAGGGGATCGATGCCAGGCAGGATCCTGTGCATCTCCTCGATGCGGAGATCAGCCCGCTCGCAAGCTGCCTTTGTTTCTTCCTCCCCAAGCCTCTTTTAGCCCTTGGTGTTCGGCTTTACGCCTCCCACAGGTTCAAAAACCGCGATATTCCCTAGCCGAATCGCCCGGTGATATAAGCCTCGGTACGGGGGTCTTTGGGCGCGGTGAAGAGAGTATTGGTAGGGCCAAACTCCACCAGTTCGCCGGTCAAGAAATACCCCGTGAAGTCCGAAACCCTAGCGGCCTGTTGCATGTTGTGGGTAACGATAACGATGGTAACGTGCTTCTTGAGGGTGGTCATGAGGTCTTCGATAGCCTGGGTAGAGATTGGGTCGAGGGCGCTGGTAGGCTCGTCCATGAGCAGTACCTCGGGCTGTACGGCCAGCGCCCTGGCAATGCACAAACGCTGCTGCTGTCCGCCCGAAAGGCTCATTCCCGGAGCCCGAAGCCGGTCTTTCACCTCGTCCCATAGCGCCGATTGGCGCAGTGAGCGCTCGGCGGCCTCATCCAGAACGCTCTTCTTACCAACGCCCAGCAGTTTTAGTCCAGCCACCACATTATCGTAGATGCTCAGGGTAGGAAAAGGGTTGGGTTTCTGAAACACCATCCCGATTTTGCGCCGTATTTCCACTGGATCCACGCCAGGAGTATAGATATTTTGCCCGTCCAGAATAGCTTCCCCTTCGACACGGGCAATGGGTGTGAGATCGTGCATTCGGTTTAGAGCACGCAAAAAAGTGGTCTTGCCGCATCCCGATGGGCCAATTAGAGCGGTCACTTGATTGGTATAGATGGGCATGGTTACGCTTCCCACCCCCATTTTTTTGCCGTAGTACACGCTGAGCCCTCGAGTCTCCATGCGCGGCTTGAGGTTTTGGTCTTCCCCCAACTGGGCCAGCGGGACAGGGGGTGAGATTAGGGACTGCTTCTCTTCCATGGGATCTCCCTCTAAGGCCTTACTCGAGCCACCCAGCGGGCCAGCAGGCTGGCAATCAACACCAGCAGGGTCAGCACCAGTGCTGCCGCCCAGGCTTGCTCTACCCGCAAGGGGGAGGGCTCGTTGGCATATTTATAAATCGTAAGGGCCAAGCTCTCGGTTTGCTGGCTTAAGTTGAAGTTGAGGTACTGGCTGCCGCCCGCCGTGAAGTAGAGTGGTGCGGCCTCGCCAGCCGCCCTGGCAAATCCCAGCATCAAGCCGGTAATCACCCCCGAGGAAGCCGCCGGTAGCACCAGCGAGAGAATCACCCGCCACCGAGGTAAGCCCAGCCCCAAACCAGCCTCCCGCACATTCCAGGGAACCAGCTTGAGCACCCCTTCGGTAGCCCGCAGCACGATAGGAACCATCACCAGCCCCAAGGCCAGTGCCCCGGCATAGCCCGAGAAGCTGCCCGTAGGGATTACCACCAGGGTATAAATCACCAAGCCTTTGAGCAGGGCTGGAAGACCGTTGAGCAAGTCGGAGATAACCCGCAAAGTGGGGTTGACAGGGTGGTCGGGGTATTCCGAGAGCAAAATTCCCCCGGCCAGACCCAGTGTTCCGCCAATTAATAGGGCCAGCAAGTTCATCAGGATGGTGCCGACAATGGCGTGGCGCAGCCCACCCCCACCGGCTTCTACCGGCTGGAAATCCTGGGTAAAAAAAGCCAGATTCAAGGCCGAGAAACCGGTCAGGAACACCTTACTCAGCACTAAAACCAGCGGGGCTACTACCACCAGCGAGCCCAAAACCAGCAAGCCCAGCATCACCTTGTCCCAGAGCTGCCGCCTGCGCAGGTTGCCGCTAATCTGGGTCATGAGCTTTCCTCCGTCCAGCTCCGTGCCGTGGCAGGGCAATCCTGTTCGCCTTCGCAGGGCCTCCCTAAAGGGAAAGGCGGTAAAGAAGATTTCAGCTCGAGGGGCTTTGCTAGTTTCCTCTGGTAAATCAAGGTTCTTTTTTTGTCCACCGGCATAGAGTGATTCATAAACGCCCGTCCACACTCATCCGCTTGACAATCCAGGCCGCCAGCAGGTTCAGCACACCACTAATTAGGAACAGGATAAAGCCCAGCGCCAGAAGGCTGCTGAGTTGCAGCCCTTGGGCCTCACCGAACTCGTTAACGATGGCTGAGGGAATGGTGGTGGCGGGGCCAAAGAGCGTAAACGGCAGGTTTTTGTTGTTGCCAATCACCAACACTACGGCCATGGTTTCACCTAGAGCCCTGGTCAGACCGAGAATTACCCCCGCCAGAATACCGCCCCGTGCGTAAGGAACCACTGCCATACGGATGACTTCCCACTTGGTAGCCCCCAGGCCATAGGCTGCTTCGCGCTGCACCGCCGGAACCAGGGCAATGGAGTCTTTAGCCAGGCTTGCCGTATAGGGAATCACCATTACCGCCAGCACCATCACCGCCGCCGACAGGCCGATGCCAATGGGATTGCCCAGCACCGGCAACAGCCACTGGGCGTGATCTGAAGCCCACAGAAAGAGGCTTTGTTGTACCCCACGTAGCGCCGGAACCAGCACGCTCAGACCCCACAGGCCATAAATCACGCTGGGCAGTGAAGCCAGCAGCTCGAGGGCATAGCTCAAAACGTTCCCCAGCCAGCGCGGAGCGTACTCCGTGGCAAATATCGCCACCGCCAGGGCTGGGAAAAAAGCCAGGGCCAGGGCCAATAAGCTGGTGATGAGGGTTCCCAGAATAAACGGCCAGGCCCCGTAGACATCTGTAACCGGGTTCCAGGCAGTGCTGCTCAGAAACCCTACAATCCCAAAAACCTCAAAGGCCCGCGCCCCGTTCCAACCCAACTGCCAGCCAATCAGCAGTACGATGCCGATAATCAGCAGGCACAGCAGCAACACCAACCCAGCGAACAGGCGGTCGCCAAAAGCCCGGTAGAGGGGGGATGTGCTGGGGCGGGATTGGGTTCTCACAGTCGCCATGTTATCTCTCCAAGAAGGGGTGAGACCATAAGGCCCCACCCCTTCCGTGATAAAGCCGATTTTACTTCAGGGGCTTGCCGTTGTAGGTCATGGTGGCGACCAAGGCCAAAGCCCGCTGTACTACATCTGGGGCCAGTTTTACAAAAATCGCTCCCTCGTTGAGTTTCTGGCCGTCGGTCAATATCCACTCGAGATACTTGACCATGGCCTTAGCATCGGCCTCAGACTTGGCCGAAACCTCTTGCTTCTGATAGACCAGCATCCAAGTAGCGCCCACGATGGGATAACCCTGAGGGGCTTTGGTGTTGACAATCTGATTGGGCAAGCGCAGGTCTTCGGGAATTTCAACACCTGCAACGGCTTCCTTGGAAGACTCGAGGGAGGGTTTAATGTAGTTGCCAGAGGCATTTTTTAGCTCGGCCATAGGCAGCTTGTTCTCGAGGGCAAACTTGATTTCCACGTAGCCGATGGCCCCTTGAGTTTGGGCCACGATAGCCGCCACACCGGGGTTGCCCTTGCCTCCGAGGGCACTAAAAGCAGGCCAGTTCACGGCTTGTCCAGCCCCGACCTTGCTCTTCCATTCGGGAGAAATCGCGGCCAAGTAGCTGGTGAAGATAAAAGTAGTGCCCGAGCCATCCGAGCGGTGGGCGGCGGAGATCATCAGGTTGGGCAGCTTCAGGTTAGGGTTGAGCGCGGCAATCTTGGGGTCGCTCCAGCGCACGATTTTGCCCAACATAATTTGCGCGAGCACCTCGGCATCGAGGCGCAAGTCGGTGATACCGGGCAGGTTGTAGGTGATAGCTACCGGGCCCAGGGCAATAGGAATGTGCAGAACTTTGCTGCCGGTTTTGGCCTCGATATCCTTGAGCTGGGCATCGGTCAAGGGAGCATCGCTGCCCGCGAAGTTGACCACCTTGTCGGTGAGCTGGCGGATTCCCGCCCCCGAGCCTACACCTTGGTAGTTCACCCGGATGCCAGTGGCTTTAGTAAAGTTGGGGATATAGGTTTCGGTCTGTAGAGGCAAGGCAAAAGTCGAACCGGCCCCGGTTAAGGTTTGAGCCGTGGCGAGCCCCAGGGCCAAGGTTGCGGTGGCTACAGCAAGTATTCCTTTCATCAACATCCTCCAGTGATATTCAGCCTGAGTACACGGTTGGCTACCGTGCTGGCTTTCAGGCTTTTATACTTCCGTCAGCGTGTCAGGAAAATGTCAGGGCAACTTAGAAAAGCCCATGATCAAACACAATTTGACCACTTAGAGCGGTTCCCACCAATACCCCGAACCACGGTTTTTGTTGTTCGGGGTAACTTACGGCACACCAGTGCCCGCATTGTGGGGGGCCTATGGCCCTTGACTCCGTGTGTACCGTAAGGGTGGGAAACGCGATTAGGCCAAGGCCAGCCCACGAGCTTCGAGGTTATATAGGGGTTTGGTAATAAATCCGCCCCCCAATAAGCGCTCGCCCTGATACAGCACCGCCGATTGCCCAGGGGTCACAGCGAACTGCGGTTCTTTCAACCGTATGACCGCCTTACCTGCTGACAACTCCTCCACTCGAGCCGCAACCGGCTTGGTACGGTAGCGCACCTGAACTTCAATCTGCTCTGGAAGTTGGTCTGGCTCCAGCAGCAGATTCACCTCCCTGACCTCCAAGCCACCCCATTCACAGGCCGCTCGAGGCCCCACGAACACTTGGTTGGTAGCCACGTTTACCCGCACCACGTAGCGCTCGAGGTGGGTCTGCCACAGGCCCAGTCCCTTTTTCTGCCCCACCGTGTAGAACTGGGCCCCGGCGTGCTCACCTATAACTTTTCCGCTTTCCAAATCTATCAATGGCCCCGGAGTCGCAGTGATATGCCCGGCTAAGAACTCCTTGAGGTCGCCCTGCACGAAGCAGATGTTCTGGCTCTCGGGCTTCTTAGCGGTGGGCAGACCAAACGATTGGGCCAACTCACGCACCTGCGGCTTTTGCAGATGCCCTACCGGAAACAGCATATGCGGAATGGCCTCTTTGGGCGTGCCCCACAAAAAATAGGTCTGGTCTTTGTTGTGGTCGCCCCGCAGCAAGGCCTGCCCCTCGCGGATGACGTAGTGCCCCGTCGCCACAAAGTCGCAGCCCAGCATCCGGGCTTTCTTGAGCAGCGAGTCGAACTTTACTCGAGTGTTGCAGTTCACGCAGGGATTGGGGGTTTCACCCGCTTGGTAGGAGGCAATAAAGGGGTTAATGATTTTCTCCTGGAACTCCTCTCGGTAGTCCAGCAAATAGAAGGGTACGCCCACTATGTCGGCTACCCGCCGGGCCTCATAGGCCGCATCGGGCGAGCAACAGGTCTCGAAGCAGTCATCCTTCTTGTTATCGGGCCAGAAGCGCATCATGGCCCCGATGACTTGGTAACCCTGGGTTTTGAGCAACGCCGCAGCCACCGACGAATCTACGCCCCCGGACATGGCTACGAGTACACGACCCTTGCTCACAAAAAATGATTGTAGCAGCTAGCCTCGAGTTCAGCCACGGCGCAGCACCTTGGGGGGCAGTAGAGCCAACAGGCGCATCCCGCCAGGTTTGGGCTGGCCTTCCAGTTGGGCCACACCACCTTTTTTGAACACCAACCCCCCGGCAGCCTCGAGGTCGCCCAGCACCAAAAGGGCACAAAGCTGGCTCATCCAGGGCTCGTGGCCCACCAAGACCACCCGCTCACCCTGTAGGGTTCCCAGCAGTTTAGGGCCGGGTTGCGCGGCTAGATAAGGTGTGACCTGGCTCTCACCCTTCAATAAGGGCTTTAGCCGTTCGGCAGTCTGCACCGCCCGTAGCTTGGGGCTGTGGTAGAGCCGGTCAAACCGTATACCCAGACGCTTTAAGCCCGCCACCACCTCACCAAAGCGCTCGAGGCCCTCCCTGGACAAGGGCCGGGTATCGTCGGGCTGCCCTGGCAGAGCTTCCTCGGCAATAGCGTGGCGTACAAGATATAGTTTCATACCAC
This sequence comes from Thermaceae bacterium, assembly GCA_015478585.1. Taxonomy (GTDB): domain Bacteria; phylum Deinococcota; class Deinococci; order Deinococcales; family Thermaceae; genus Meiothermus. Next base: position 25,933 of record JADMIM010000007.1, read on the forward strand.
GATTGTGCCACTCTCTAGATCTATCGTGACTTTGATGAAGACCACCAGACCAAAGTTCAAGAGGATAGCGGCCTGTCTACGAGTCACTTCGGGTGTTGCCCGTGCGAGCACTAGGCCCACTAGGCTCCGCGCTATAGCGTTAAGCTGCCGTGCGAGCAGCTATGGCGTGCTGAGGCTGATAAGCCTTCGCCGCTCGAGGTAGCGCTCGAGCAGCAGCAAACCCAGGGCCAGTGCCAACAAATAGGGCCGCAGGTTGAGGGGCTTGTAGCCGGTCAGGCTCGAGAGGTCAGCCGGGGTGTTGAGCAGCCGTCCGCCGCTGGCTTCGGCCAGGCGCTCAAGAGCTTGTTTGCCATTTTCCAGCCGCCATTCCGGCTGGGCGGGTAGCACGAGCTTGAGCCGGGGTTGCTCGCCTTCGAGCACTACCGCCTCGCCACTGGCCGTTACCGGCAGATAAGCCTCGTAGCGCAGCGGCCCCGAGGGGGCAAAAGGCTGCTCGAGACCACCAAACCGCAGGATGGGCTGCTCGAACTGCCCCTCCAGGCTAACCTTGACCCCATCGGTCTGACGCACGGCTTCGACCTGGGGGCGGGCGGGGGTTTGCGCCAGCCAGCGGGTCAACTCCCCCACCAGGGCCGCAGCACCGGGCCAGCCCCGCCAGGAGCGGGAAAGGTCGGTGGCCAGAGCTGCTACCCGGCCCCGCCCGCTCTCCCCTACCGCCAGCACCGTGCCTGCCCCCGAGGTAATCAGGCTTTGTGCCCAGGGTTGGCTTTTGGCGGGCAGAATCACCGAGAGTGGCGGTGGGTTGAGACCTCGAGTGACCGGGTGAGGTCGTAGCACGACCCCGAACCGACCCACCAATTCCTTGCGTTTGAAAACCCGCTGAGCCTGCTCGAGGAAGAAGCGGGGCAGGTCTTGCGGGCTGGGCACATCCCAAAAGCTACCGCCTCCGGCCTTGGCCAGGTTTTTGAGAAAACCCTGGTCGGCATCGGAGCCCAGGGCCACGGTACTGGTCTTGATGGCAGGCACAGCACTCTGGGCCGCTTGCAAAATGCCAGCGGTGTTGTCTTCCACCAGACCATCGGTCAGCACCAGAAGCTGCTTGGATTTGGTGGGGGTGTTGGCTACGGCCCGTACAGCTTCGCGGTAGGCTCCACCCATCACCGTTCCACCCCCGGCTTCGGCTGTCAGGAGCAGGCTCTGGGCTTCCTTACGGCCCTGTTCGGTCATGGGACGGGGCTTGAACAGCCAGTGTGGCCCAAAGGAAAAGGTCACCACCCCGATATAGTCCTGAGGCCGCGCCGTCTGTATGAGCTCGAGGGCTCCGCCCACGGCCAGCCCTAGCTTGTTGGCATCGGCCATACTGCCCGAAACATCCAGCACCAGCACCAGGCCCACCCCTCCGGGCTCTTCTACTGGGGTCAGCGGAATCGTGTCGGCCAGACTGGTACGTTCCCAGCCGCCAAAAAAAAGTCCCTTGGGGGTTGCTGTCCAAAGCAGGCTACCACCGCCGTCGAGAAAGCTCTGTAGCGCGTCGAGTTCGCTCCCCGAAAGGTCGCTGGCCCCCACCCCCAGCACCACCACCTCGGCCCGGATGGGCAGGCTGAGGTGTTGCCGCAGTTCCACACTGAAGCCTTGAGCCTTGAGGTAGGCCGCCAGCGTAGCATCGCCTAGCACCCAAACCCTGGTGCTGTCCGCAGGGGTCAGCTCGAGTTGAACCTCTTTGGTTCCCAGCGGGCTTTGGATGCGGGCGGTGACTGTCGAGGAGGCTTCCAACGCAAAGCGGTAGCCCACGCTCGAGCGACCTGGCTGCACCTGGAGGTCTCGGGTAAGGGTTCCACCTGGCCCACTCAGCACTAGTTTGGCTTGGGTCTGGGCGGTGGATTCCAGAATGGCCCGCACCTCCACGGTTTCTCCTTTGGTGGGCAGGGCCGGGGCAACCAGGCTAAGCGAAAGGTTGGGGCTGGGCGGCTGATATAGACCATAGATGGGCACCGATGGCAGCTGCACTTGTCCCTGGAAAAGTCCGTCCGAAACCAGCACGATGCGGTCAGGGTGCAGGGTCTGGGCCTGCTTTAGGGCCTGGGCCAAGTTGGTTCCGTTTCCCAGGTCGAGCCGCCGTGCCGCCGGGGAGGCAACTTGCGCGGTGCTGCTAGCAAAGGCCAGATATTGCGCCCTAGGAAACTCTAGCTGAGCCCCCGCTTTCCACACAGCCTCCCGATCCGAAGGGCTCTGGTCGAGCAGCACTACCGTACGCACCGGCTGCAAGGGCAGGTTTGGCCCCCAAGCCGCCAAAAGCAAACCCACAACCACCGCCGCACGCAGCCCAAGCACGGCTTTATTATCCAGGAGAGGGCTCTGAGATAGGTGCGAGACCCCCCAAAGCAAAGAACCGGGCAGAGCCCGGTTCTTCAGTCTGGTGGAGGCGAGGGGTGTCGAACCCCTGTCCAAAAACCTGTCCAGCAAACATCTACGTGCATAGTCGGTGCTTGAATGTCGCGGATAGGTTCCCCACCGACAGGGGCTATCTACCAAAAGCTCCGTTAAATTTCGCTCTTGGCTACGGGGCCTTGCCAGAGGCTAGCCGACTTTAGGTCGTTCGCCAAGCACGCCATCGGCTGGGCTTCTTGGGAACGTCGCTGAACTAAGCAGCGAGAGCGTAAGAACGCTGAGTGTTGCCAGTTATGGCTTTTCCGGTGTTTTACGAGGCCACCGGAACCTCGGCACGCCGTATTGCCTTCGAGAGCTTCTGTCGAAGCCACAACGCCCCCGCAGGAAAATAAGTATAGCAGGTTTGGGGGGGAGTTGTACAGGTCTGGACTGAGAAATTCCGTTGGCCCTAGGGCCGCTTGGCCCTGACCCGCAGCCATAGCTCCCCTCGAGGCGCGAGCGTCAGCAGCGGCTTTGGGCTGGGGTCGCCGCGCAGGGCTTGTAGCGGCCCGAACAGCGACAGGGCGGCCTCGAGCACCATCTGGGCGAAGTGCATCCCCAGACAAATTCGCTCTCCACCGCCAAACGGTAAGTATCCCCAAGCTGGGATACGTCCGGTGAAGCGTAAGGGATTGAACTCGAGGGGTCGCTCCCACTGACTCTTGTCGCGGTGGGTGAGATAGGAGCTGTAGAGTACCCAAACCCCTGCTGGAAAGGACTTTCCGGCAAACTCGAAGCCCCGTCCGGCCCGGCGGCTCCCCACGAAGCCGGGCGGGTAGAGACGCAAAGTTTCCTTTATCAACAACAAATCGCCTTCCGGGGTGTGCCACTGAGGGTAGTTCGCCGCGTGCCACAGCGCCCAGGCCAGGGTGTGGGCGGTAGTATCGTAGCCCGCCGCCAGGCCAACCAACACTTCCTCCGGCGGCAGGTGGGCCGCCATGCCGTGCCCCTCGGCTCGCATCTGGGCGGTTCGGTGGCGGGCACTGGCAAAGCGCAGCGGGCGGGGCAACAACGGCGCGGGGAAAGCCCGGTTGAGCGGGGCCAGAAAAGCCGCCAGTTCCGGCAAGGGAAAGCGGGCATCGAAGTAGGCCACATTGAGGGCTGTAAGGGCCACCTGGGAAGCCCAGGCTCTAGCTTCAAATTCCCCTCTGGGCAGCAGAGCCTGCAAAGCCTCCTGAAGCCGTTCGCGCAGACCACGCACGGCCTTGGCATGAAAACTGGGGTCGAGGGCCTGCCGTCTAGAGCGATGCTCGGGTACATCTGCGGTGATGATGCCGCCGCTCAGGTAGGGCGTGAGCGAGGAGAAACTGCCACCAGAGCGGAAGGTCTCGAGGTCAGAAAGCAGCATCCGGTTCCACTGGGGGCTATAGCCCACCACCGCCCGCCGTCCCAGCCGCAGGCCAAAGCTCGAGCCGAGCTTTGCGCCCTCCTCGAGCAGTTTTAGCGGCTCCCCAGCCCAGCGCGGCAGATGACCGAAGCGGGTGGGATATCCGGCGGGTTCTAGCAACATCACCGTCCCAAACGCTCCAAAAGCCAACCTGCACCGTTCCAACCCGAGAGCAGCGAGAGCGGAACCCCGCCTCCAGGATGTACCGTTCCCCCCACCTGGACGAGATTTTGTAGATTGCCAACTGTCCAGTTTGGGCGCAGTGCCCCCAGCAAACCGTGGGGGGCACGCCCATATAGCGCCCCTTGATAAGCCGTCGCTGAATAATCAATTGGGCTCATGGCTTTCCACTCGGCGATGGGCAAAGGATGGAGTGATTTCAGCTTGCCCAGCAGCATTTGCGCGTAGTTTTGGCTTTCGGCCTCGAGTTTTCGGCGCTCGAGCTTCTGCAAACTAGGGGTGTTGACCAGCAGGAAAGCATTTTCACAGTCGGTGTGGAGATATAACGTAGGGTCAGTGGATAAGCTGCCTGACTTGATTTCCTGCCATTCTTTACGGTAATCCCGAGAGAAATAGATGCGGTGCTCGAGCGCTACCGGCTCAGAAAGCCGCATCAGCAGGGCAAAACCTGCCACTCCGAGTTCGTAGTCTGGAACGGGCTTTCCTAACCACCCCAAAGTGAAATGTCGGTCTGTGGCGGAAACTACGAGGTCAGTATCAAAGTGTCCTTGCGGGGTGAGCACGCCGTCCACGTAAGGCATTCCGGGGAAAAGCCCTTCTGTCTCGGTCTCGAGTCCCGTTACCTCCGTGCCAAAGCTGAATTCCACCCCCTGAGCCTTAGCCAGTTGGTACAGTGCATCGGCCAGTGCCCGCATCCCGCCCTCGAGGTGATACACCCCCAGTCCCAACTCCACCCAAGCGATGTTGTGCAGCACGGCAGGAGCTTGGTAGGGGTTGGCCCCCAGATAGGTAGCAAAACGCAAGAAAAAGGGGGTCAGGTAGGGGCCAGACTCGACTAGCTGGGGCAAACTCAGCAGCGGATGGGCCTGAAGGCCGTCGCTGAGACCGTAGCGGGCCAGTTTGGAAAGGGTCGGCGGCTCGGCGAAGAGGAAAGTGTTTTTTGCGCCCTCGTAAAGCTTTCTGGCCTCCCCCAACAAACGCCGGTAATCCTGGGTTTCCTGTGGCGAAAGCTGCGCTGCCGTCGCCTCGAGATCCAGCTCAGGGGCAAACTCCCGCCCGTCCGGCCAATGGTAGCGGGTCAGGGGCGAGACCGGCTTCATGGCGGGCGGCTCAGCCCCGAACTCGGCGAAGATGCTTCGGACGACCTCGGGCAGGGTCAGGACGGTTGGCCCGGTAGGAACCCCATCCCAACCGATGGCTTTGCCGCCCGGCCCCTCTTGTTTGTCCAGGAGGAGGGTCTCGAGGCCCCAGCGCCTCAGCCGCAGGGCCGCCGTCAACCCGGCAAACCCCGCGCCAATGACGATAGCTCTCACCGGCTGTACACCCGGCCCTTCCAGACATAGTTTCGCGCCCACGAACGCAGGTAAATCGGGGTGGAGAGAATCGGGGCTAGCGGCATCAGCAGCAATTCCCAAAACTCGCGTCCAGTTTTGAGGTTGAGCAGCAGCCTTTCCAGAAGCCCCATCCCACCGACGATGAGCCACAGCGGATTTAGCAGCGCCAGAGGCCAACAAAGCGTGTAGGCGATGAGGTGCATGAGGTAGGAAAGCACCAGTACAAAGCGGTTTCGCCCGTGAAACTCAATCAGGTTTTTGCCCAAACCCTCGACTATTTCGCCATAGTTGCGGTACATCCGCACCCCAATTAGGTTGCTGCCCAGGGCCAGCGCCAGGCCTTTCCCAGCGGCCTTGACCTGCTGGGCCAGGCGCACGTCCTCGAGCACCTCTCCCCGCACCGCCGCATGCCCCCCAACGGCCAGATAGGCCTCGCGAGTAAACGCCATCACCTGCCCATTGGCCGCAGCCGCCGAAGGGAAGGGTGTCCACAGCAGTGGGTAGGGCAGATAGCCCATCAGCACGTCGTCAATCAGGGGCAGCAGCCCCCGCTCGAGCAGCGTAGGGGTAATCTGGCGCGGATACACCGAAAGCAGACCGGCTTTCTCCTGGCGTAGCCGCTGGAGTACCGCCTTCAGCGCAGCTTTTTCCCAGTACACATCGGCATCGGTGAAAATCAGCACCTCGCCGCTAGCAGCCTGCGCGAGTTGCTGGCAAGCCCAAGTTTTGCCCATCCAGCCCTCGGGTTTGGGCTGTCCAGCCATGCGCCGCACCCGAGCATCCTGGGCGCTGGCGCGGTCTACCTCGAGGGCCGTGTCATCCTGCGATTCATCGTCCAGAATTAGGATTTCACCGGCTTCCTGTCGCAAAAAACCGGGCAGGGTTTCTTTGAGATTATGCGCTTCGTTGCGTGCTGGAATCAGCAGCGAGACCTTCTGTTTTCCAGCATTTTGCGTCTGGCGTTTTGCGTCTGGCAACCTCAGCACAGGAAATATCAGCAGGTTAATCAGTAAGTTGACCAGCTTGATTCCCAGCCAGACCATAGTGAAGTACAGGACGAAGTTCATATCCGCCGTACCCCCATGAGTTTAAGGAGGGCCGAACTCCACCAAGCCATACGCTCGTGGGTGCTTTTGCGCCCCGAAATCTGGAGGCCAAACCCCGGCATCCACTCCTCAGCTGGAACGGTGTGTAAAATATCGTCCAAGCCCGCAATCATGCCACTTAATACCTGCTTTAATTGCTCCCCGTCCGGCTCCATTGGCATTCCAATATCCACGTAGGCTTCGGGGAATTCCTGAGCCCGCAGCAGGACTGAAGTCGCCACCGGGACAATCGGCAGACCCGCTTTTTTCGCCAGCCAGACTGCGCCTTCATTCAAGGTTCGCAGGCTCCCCGACGGGCTTAGTTCGCCTTCGGGGAAGACCAGCACCACCTCTCCCCTCTTCAAAGCTGAAAGGGCTTGGCGGGGTCTGCTAGCGGCCACCCCGCCCACGAACCGGAAAAAGCCGAACTCGCCTAAGCGTCTGTCGCTCATGATGACGCTAAACTCCCGCCTTAAGTGCAATAACAGCACCGGCAGCACGTAAGCATCCCACCAGGAATGATGGTTTGCCGCCAGCACGAAAGCTCCTCCCGGCAACGCTCCCCGCACCCAAACCCCACGCAACCCGGTCTGCACGGTGCGGCGGAACAGCAGGCCAAAGGCCAGAAAAAGCAACTGTTGCCAGGGTCGTTTCATGATACGGGTTCAATTTTTCGCCCGATGCGCAGGTTCCAGCGCCAAGCCAGGGCATTCATGGTCAGGCCACAAATAATCGCGGCGGGCCACAGACCCAGCAAAACTAGCCCGGCAGGGACGAACAGCGCCTCGAGGCGATAGGCCCAGGCAAAACCAGTGTTCCCTAGCAACCCCGGTGCAAGCCACCCCAAAAGCCGCGAGAGAACCACGCCTACCACGAACCAGGCCAGGAAGTTTTGCGGCGGAGCCCCGTACCATAGCGGGTTGGAGTCATGCCAGAGCCAATAACCCTTGGCGGGCATGAGGGCCTCGAGGCCCAAGTCCCAGGCCACCATCAACAGCCCCACCCGCCAGGCCCGCCCACCCGCCAGCACGTGGGCCGAGAGCGCCAGGGCAAACCAGCCCAGTGGCACGATCAGCGGCACGCCCCATAGCGTCGGGGACGGCGCACTGGCGTAGCTGTAAAACCCGAAGGGAAGGCCGGTTCGGCTGCCTACGAGTTCAACTATCAACCCCACCCCAAAGGCCAAACCCGCCAGCAGCAGCACTTTGGAGCCGATGGCTTTCCAGCCCCACCACAGCCCAGCCAGAGTAATCAGGCCTATCTGCACGGTGCTGATCAAGGCAAACCCCTCCGGCCAGAGTGGCACCGGAATCCGCACCAGCGCAGCCAGAACCAGCAGCACCAGCCAGGGCTCGAGCCGCCCCAGCAAGCCCCTCAGACGGCTTCTGGCCTCGGTATCTCCCACTAGCCAGGCTCCCTGCACCGAGATCACCGCGGCCAGCACCACCAAAGGCCAGGCCAACGGCCTGAATCCCACCAACGAACCCACCCCAAAACCAACCCCGGCTGAGAGAAGCGCTGCCAGAGCCAGGAGATTTCGCGCCGACCATAGCAAATCTCCGCCCAGAACCGCCTGTGCCGCCAGTATCGGCCCGGCCACCGCCAGGGTTGCCCCCAGCGGCCTAGTCCCACCCGAAACCAATAAAGCCGCACCCAACATGGCCAGCCCCATCCCAGCCAGACCGCCCACGATACGTAAGCGGGGGCTTCCGGGCGAAGCTTGGTCGAATCTTGGTCGCAACCACATCAACACCCCTGCCCCGAGCAGGATAGTTAGTAGGGCCAGCAAGAGGTAGTTCACCGCGTCCAGATTACCCCCAACCAGGTCAGGCATTTGCGGCCTATCGCGGTTTTCTGCCTTTTGCCGCCAGGTTGCCCATAGCTCCAGCCCACCACCGATAACCAAACTCTAGCTTGCGTCCCAGACGATGTTTCTTGATATGGCAATTATACTGTCCTGATGTAGCTTTAAGGCTCTTTGTATTTTGTCTTTACCTTTAGCTCTCTACTCTCTGCCCTCCGATTAAAGGGCCAAAGAGGCGATGGCGAAGCACCTCGAGCGCTCCACGGGCAAAGGCCGGAAGGTTGACGCTGCGCATGATGAACCAGTCCTCGGCCAGAGCGGTTTGCTCGTCGAGAAACTTGAGCACCCGCTGGGGCGGGTTGTGGCGAAACAAATCGCTGAAAACCTCTTTGCCGGGATTACGGTGGTAGGTCAGCACGTCGAGCAGCACGCTGTCGAACCAGGCATAGCGGTTGAAGCTGGGAAGTGAAAAAGGCTGACCGGTTGCCCGCAAACTCTGGGCAATTCTGCGCGACTGCTGCTGGATACGCTCAAAGGTGTAGCCGGTGGAGGCTTTGGTGCGTCCGCCCGCGGTGCCGATATTCAGGACGTGGGGGCTTTGCTGTAGGACAAAAGGGGTGTCGGTCATAGGGATGATGCCGAACTCTTGCTCGAGGATTTTGTAGGGTTCGGGGTTCCGGTTTCCGGGTTCCGGGGAAAGACTTAAATACTGAGAAATGTATTGCCTCAGACCCGCATCGTACTCTTCGGGCTTCAGGAGCTCGGGGGAAAACACGGTGTATTCCACCAGGGCTCGCCGCGTATCGAAGGGCAGCACATAGGTAAAGCGGGTTTGGCCCTGCTGTTCGACACGAAAATCCATGAAGGTGGCCCTCGTGGGGTCGAAAACGGGCTTGGCGGCTTCAATCACCCAGCCCTTGAAGTGTTGCAGCAAATGGTGAAAACCGGGCCTAGGCGGCGTGGGTTTATAAAGGCTGCTAAAAACCCAGTGGGCTCGATAGGTTTCACCATCCAGAACAACCCTGGCCCCCTCTCCGCTGTCCTGGATTTGCTGGATGTTGCCATAGTTGAGGGTAATGTTGGGCTGCTGCTCGAGCCAATCCTGCATGAAGCGATAAAAGTCTATGCCCCGCAGCATTTTGTAGGTGTATGGCCGAATATCCAGGCACTCGGAAAATCCTTTGCCGTGAAACCAAACCTTGTCCCAGCGCCGGAAAACCACCGACTCGAAAGGGCTCTCCCCCACTTCCCAAAAACACCAGGTACGGTCATTTTGGGTTTTTGGAGCGCGGTCTAGGAGCAGGATGCGCTTGTCACCTAACCCGGCGTTTACAAGATGGTAGGCCAGGCTGAGGCCCGAGGCTCCGGCCCCGGCGATGATGTAGTCGTAGTGAGCAGCAGTCATAAGAAGCGAGGACTAGCAAATGTTGGCCTCGAGCCAAGCCCTAGACTAAACCCGATTCCGGCTCAAGTCGCGGAGCAACACCCTAGCCGCATTCCGCCCACTGGCCCCCATGATGCCCCCGCCCGGATGGGTGCTGGCCCCGGTCAGATACAGCCCTTGTAGACCGGGAAACTTGTACTCGTGGGCTCCCAGCCAGGGCCGCAGCATGAACATCTGGTCTAAGCTCATCTCGAGGTGCATCACGTTTCCGGCGGGCATGGCGAACTCGCGCTCGAGCCAGGGCGGGGTCTGCACCAACTCGGCCACAATCTTGCCCCGAATATCGGGGTCGTAGCGCTCGAAGCTCTTGAGGATGCTCTCTCTGGCCTCGGCAGTTCGGCTTTCCCACGTCCCCGAGGCCAGTTTATAGGGGTAATACTGCGCCCACAGCCACAGCGTCTCGCCGCCTGGCGGGGCTAGCGTATCGTCCACCGCGCTAAAGCTCATGGCGATAAGGGGTGGGTTCCGGGTTGGTTCGCCCGAGAGGTAGTCGCCGTAGGCCCGGTTGAGTTGCAGCTCATCGGTGATAAGCAACCCCAAACCAATGCGCGATTCATGGCCTGGATGGCTTTGATAGCGGATTTTCTCGGATAGCCCCAGCCGCAGTACCATCCCAAAGCCGTTGCCCACGCGCAAACCCTTAGCGACCTGAGGGGTTTTGTCGGCAGGGAGCATAGCCAGGGTTTTCTGGATGTGCGAACCCGCAACGATGGCCCTGGCTGAAACACTTTGACCATCCTCGAGCTCGAGCCCCACTGCCTTATTGCCCTCCAATGTAATTTTGCTCACCGGGGAACTTAGGTGAACCTGTCCACCTTTGGCTTCTATAGCCTTGACCAGCGCCAATGACAAGCCACCCGAACCGCCTCGAGGCCGGGCTACCCCCCCCACGTGGTACAGCGGATGCCACAGCAAAAACGGCGACGAGAGCGGGTCGGAGGGCGGTGGGCCGGACTGCGCGGCCATCCACACCAGCGGAGCCCGCACCCGCTCCTCGCTGAAGTATTCCTTGGCGACATCGCCGTAGGGCCGCAGAATTTGCGGCAGGCGGCGCTGCCACTCGCGTCCGAAGCCCGCCCCCCAAATCATCTTTTGGCCCAGGTTGAGCGGGCTAGGGGTGGCAAGAAAAGCCTCCTTGACTGCCTTGCCAAAGGGCATCCACTCTCGCATGAAGTGGCGGTAGGCTTCCCCTTGTCCGGGAAATTTCGCGTCCAGTTCGGCAGCCGTGCGCTCGGCATCGCGCCAGACCAACCAGCTTTGCTCAGCGTTGGAAGCGTGGAACAGTGGGTCTAGCTCGAGGTACTCCAGGCCATGTCGGTACAGCTCGAGTTCATCGGCAATTGGTGTGAGGCGAATCAGGATATGGGCACTGCCGCCCAAATCGAAGCGGAAGCCCTGGTAATCAATGGTCGAAACCGCACCGCCCGCCACGCTGCGCCGCTCGAAGACCCCGACCTTGTACCCCGCCTGAGCCAGATAGGCCGCCGTCACCAGCGCGTTGTGGCCCGCTCCAATCACCACAATGTCAAAATCGGGCATAGTAGGGCAAGGTAAAAAGTGGAATTAAGTCAAAAGATGAAAAGCTAAGGGCAGCCTTAGCTTTTCATCTTTTACCCCTTTGCCCTTTTCACCTTAAGACTGCCTTTCCCGGAACCCGACACCCGGCCCTCGAACCCCTAATTTACACTCCCCGCAGCCAAATCGCCTTGGGCAGGAGCATTACCCGTTCGTAGGTGGAGAGCGAGGCCCGGCTGGTCAGATTGTCCCAGCCCTGCAGCTCGAGCTTGTCCAGAATCCCCTGGTATTGCAGGGCGGCCAGGGCGATGGCCCCCCGGCCATTCTTCAGGTATTTAAGCCCTTTGAGCCCTTCGCGGTAGAGCTTACGGGCTTCACGCGCCAACTCGCGCATCAAGGCTATGTACTGCGGGGTAACTTGGCCTTGACGCAAATCCTCGAGGCCCACCCCATGCTTGTGCATCAGTTCGGCAGGTATATAGATGCGGCCCAGGGCCAAGTCTTCGCCCACGTCGCGCAAGCAGTTGGTGAGTTGCATGGCCTGACCCAACTTGATGGCTGCCTGGTGGCCCTCTGGCCCCGCCCCGCCGATGGGGGCAATCATCAGGCCCACGGTTCCGGCTACTCGGTAGCAGTAGGTGTATAGCTCGGCTAGGGTCTCGAGGCGCACCGGGTGCAAATCGGCTAAAAAGCCCTGGTGCATATCGGCAAAAGCCTGCTGGGGAATGGGCCAACGCTCCAGGGCCCAGGTCAGACCCGCCTCCCATTCGCTCTCGGCAGTTCCATCATAGGCCCGCTCGATACCCGCCCACCAGTAATCCAGGTCGCGCAAGGTATCGTCAGATTCATCCACCGCATCGTCGCCGACCCGGCAGGCTCCGTAAACCGCCCAGGCTCCCTTGCGGGCCTCCCCACGGAAGAGCAGGCTGCCGTAATAAAAGGTGGCCGAATGTTGGCGAATGATACTACAGACGGCCTTCCAGTCCGGTTCCATGCCTTTCCCGCCCTCCTATGCCGCTAAGGATGCGGCTATTCCCCAATACCAATCATGGCCCCTGCCACAAAGCCCACCGATTTCTCCTGCCAGCCCTTGACCTGGAAGTCGTAGCGTTGAAGCAACGAAACCACTTCCTCCAGCAGCGGAAAACGCAAACCACTGCGAGCAAAGAGGTGCTGCACCAGGCTGCTCGAGCGGTGGGTAAACATAATCCACACCCGGCCCCCTGGTTTGAGCACCCTTTGCATTTCCCTCACTATAACTTCTGGGTCGGCGAACTCGTTCCAGCTTCCACCAATCACGATTCCATCGAGCAGATCGGCGGGCAAGGGGATGGCCTCGGCCCTGGCTAGTAGTGGGGCAAAGCCTGGATGGCCTCGAGCCTTCCGCATCGCCTCTTGGAGCATGGCCGGGGAAAGATCCAGACCGTAGACCTTGGCGGCCCCCGCCCGCAGCAGCGCCCGTGCGTACAATCCAGTGGAAGTTCCCAGGTCTAAGAAGGTATTGCCCGCCACTGGCTCTACTGCCTCGATCATCCGGGCTAGCTCCTCTTCCAGGGGAAAGCGCCGCCCCGAGAGCAGGCTCAGGGCTCGAGCCCGCCAAAACTCGTACCCCCAAGCCGTAGGGGCCAGCAAGTTGGTTCGGGCCACCAGGGTAAGGGGCAGGCGTTTGCGTTGGTCAAGTAGGGCTGCCATATCTGAATCTTATCGCGGCATGAGGAGGTTTCGGACACTCTATCCCATACTGCTCATTCTGAGAGCGGTCTCCACGAGTTATCCCGAACAACGGTTTTTGTTGTTCGGGATACATTACGGCGCACGCGGTGCACCGTAATGGTGGGAAACGCGATGAGCGCGGTTGTCCTGAGCCCTGCACCGCGTGGATTACGCGCTGAGCGCTTAGGCCCAGGTGAGGCAAGACACCCTCGACCTCGAGCTTGTGGGGCAAGATTCAGGCTATGGCTGACATGAATGGCAAAACCGTCTTAATTACCGGAGCCACCAATGGCATTGGCAAAGCCACCGCGACTGAGCTGGCAGGCCTGGGGGCTACCGTGGTCATTACGGGCCGGGATAGGGCTAGGGGTCACGCGGTGCTCGAGGAAATTCGCAGCAAAACCGGCAATTCCAAGCTCGACCTGCTGGTTGCCGACCTCTCGAGCCAAGCCGAGGTACGCCGCCTAGCGGCTGAGTTCAAAGCCAAGTATCCCCGTCTGAACGTCTTAATCAACAACGCTGGTGGGTTTTTCGATACCCGCCAGACCAACGTGGACGGCCTGGAGTACACTTTCGCCTTCAACCACCTGGCTTATTTTTTGCTCACCAACTTGTTGTTAGACACCTTGAAAGTGAGTGCGCCCAGCCGCATTGTTAATGTCTCGAGCGCAGCTCAATCCAGCGGCAGGCTCAACTTCGACGATTTACAGGCCGAAAAGCGCTACAGCGGCATGGCCGCCTACAACAACTCCAAGCTGGCCAACGTGCTATTTACCTACGAACTGGCCCGGCGGCTTCAAGGCAGCGGGGTAACGGTTAATGCGCTGCATCCTGGAGTGGTCAATACCGGCTTCGGCGACAACTCCCAAAATGCCTTGATACGCGGGCTGCTGTGGCTATTCAAGCGGTTTAGCCTATCGCCCGAGCGCGGAGCCGAGACCAGTGTATATCTGGCCAGCAGTCCCCAGGTGGAGGGGGTTACGGGCAAATATTTTGACAACAAACAGGCCAAGTCCAGCAACCCTCTTTCTTACAATGAGGCTGAGCAAAAACGCTTGTGGGACATCAGCGCAGCCCTGACTGGGTTGTCGGAAGCTAAAGTCGCTGGCAATTAGGACAAAAGTGCGTTCCGCGCCCTCCCACCACGATTTTGCGGATTTTGCCCCGGCAGCCGGGGCGGTGGCAGGGTTGGTCGGTTTTGTCGTAGGCGTTGTGCTCGAGCTGAAAATAGCCACTCTCGCCGCTGGGTTGCTTGTAGCTGGCATCGGATAGGGTGGAACCTCCCACCCGCACAGCTTTTTCCAGCACTGCCTTAATGGCCTCGTGGAGCCGCTTAATCTCGGCGGGTTTGAGGCTACTGGCGGGCCGCTGGGGGTGGATGCGGCTCATCCACAGCGATTCGTCGGCGTAGATGTTGCCCACGCCCGCCACGGATTCCTGGCTTAGCAGCACTTCTTTGATTTTCCGGCTGGTCTGGGCCAGATGTTGCTTGAAGGCGGGCAGGGTGAAGGCCGCGGAGAGCGGCTCTGGCCCCATCCGGCCCAGCAGGCCAATCTCGTCATGGTCGCCCTTTTCTACCACCCACCATTTGCCGAAGCGGCGCGGGTCGATGTAGTAGAGGGTTTCGCCCTCGAGCCTCACCCTGAGCCGGGTATGGCGGTGCCGGGTGAAGCGAAATCCGCCGGTCATGCCCAAGTGGATGACGGCCTCGAGGCCACCTTCCAGCTCTAACAAGATGAATTTGCCACGCCGCGAGGTAGATAAAACCTTGCGTCCTTCGGCCAGTTCGGTGCGGCGGTAGCGGGCGGGGTCGGTGTGCTCGAGCCGCAGGATGGTCTGGCCTAAAAGGTGGGGCTCGAGGATACGGCGGGTGGTTTCAACTTCGGGCAGTTCGGGCATAGCGTATTGTCGAGAAAAAAGAGGTACAGCGTGCTGCACCTCTACACAATTCGCCGTGGCAAACCCCTGATTCTCACTCGGCTAGGCGTTCTTGTTGGTCATCCTTCTCCAGGGCCCGCCGGGCCTCGCGGAAAACGTACATTGCCAGTACGGGTAGCGGAATATCCTGCTCGAGGGCTTCTTGCACGCAGTGGTAGCGGGCGGGGTCGGAGGCCCGTACGGTGGGGGCCAACTCCGACCACAGTTTGAGCAAGGCCGGGCGAGTTTGCGGTGGCGCAGCCTCGAAGCGCTGGAGTGGGTCTTGAAAAGCACTCATCTTGAGCAGATAGGGACGAACAGCCTGGGACACGCCTCCAGGCTAGACCCCGCAGACTTTTTCAACCGTATTCCAGACTAAGAGCTGACCAACCGTTTAGCTGAGAGAATTTGCGGCAACTCAGCTTCCAGGGAACGCTGCTCGAGGGAAAACGCCGCTTGCATGGCGGTGGGGTCGGCGGTATTGCCCGCCTTGAGCATGATGTACTGGTCTTTGGTGATGGGGCTAAACGCCAAACCCGAAATCAAGGGAACCACCAGATCCATCAGGGCCAAGGGCACTGGAAACAGGGGTTTGTGTGAACCCAAACAGTTACGTACCAGCAGGAGCAGGTCACGAAGGGTGTATTCCTCGGGGCCGACCAGATTATAGGCCGAGCCAACGCTACGCTGTAGGTTCAGGCTTTGCTCGAAAGCTGCGGCCACGTCGCCTATCCAGATAGGGCGGAAGGGAAAATGCCCATCGCCCACCTGTGGAATAAAAGGCGCAGGAGCCTGCACCAACCCTTTCAGGGTGCCAGCAAAAAAGTCGTCGCCGGGGCCGAAAATCAGGCTCGGGCGCAGGATAGTCCAGCTCAGACCAGACTGCTGCACCAGTTCTTCGGCCTGAGCCTTGGTCTCGAAATAGCGGCTGCCCGTCCCTTTGGCTGCACCCAGCGCCGACATATGGATAAAGCGCTTGATACCCGCACTTTTAGCGGCTTCCAAACTGTTCCTAACCCCGTCCACATGGGCTTGCTGAAAGGTCTGGTCGCGGCGCTCGCGGATGATGCCCACCAGATAAATCAGGGCATCCTGGCTCTGTGCGGCCTCGAGCAGCCCGCTATTCCTGGCAGCATCCGCCACCACATAGCGTGCGCCCGATACCGACCCCTTCCCTTGCCGTGAGGCCACCGTCACCTGATGCCCCTGGTCTAAGAGGTAACGGGTAAGGTGGCTGCCGACAAAACCGCTGCCGCCGATGATGAGAACTTTCATAGTTCAGGTTCGTTTAGGGTTGACCCTAAAAGCGCTCTCTCCCGCCTCCTTCTCGATTCCCGCCTTCGCTCACACCGCCTGTAACATCCGGCTCTCGGCCTCGAGTTCCAGGGTTTTGCGATCTACCAGGTAGATTTTACGGTAGCCGGTGTCCAGTGTCCGTTCGTGGCGCAGGTCGGAGAGCAGCTTGCTGACCGACTCTCTAGTGCTGGCAGTAGCATCGGCGATCTCCTCGTGGGAGGCGGTGACATAGACCCCGCGCTCATCTTGGCCCTGGGCGGCTGTGCTGGCGAGGTAAAGCAGGTAGCGGCAGATGCGGCTGCGCAATTCGCCCCACTGGAGATGGGTTTCGTAGGCTTGTACCTGCACCATCTGGCTGGCCAGGCTCCCTGCCAGGGAGCGCAGGTCGTCGGTGGAGAGCGACTTGGCCTCTACTGCAAAAGCCGCAGCATCGGTGAGGGCTTCGGCGGTATAGCGGTAGGCCCGTTCGGAAAGCCCCTCCTCGCCAAAATAGTCCCCCGGTAACACGTGGCGCAGGGTAAGCTGGCGGCCATCGGGCAAAATCTCGATGATGCGCACCAGGCCCCGCTCGAGGTGGTACAGCACGTCGGCCCGGTCTCCTGCTCGATAGATAACTTCTTTTCTACGAACCTTTTTCATAGTCTGTCCTCCTCAGGCTTCATTGCCAAAGCCCTTGTTCTTTAAGGGCTAGCGAAAGGGCTTCGGCCAACTCACGGGGGTCGTTCCCCATAAAACGTGCCCCCAGCCGCTCGATGTCTTGTGGATTGCTCAGGGCGGCTCGCCCTCCCACCACCACCAGAGGGGCCAAGCCCTGTAGGGCCTGATGCGGCAGCGATTCCAGAGATACCGGCTGGATGGCGGAAAGCACCACCACCCTGGCCCCGGTGCGTTGGGCAAAGTGTCTAAGATCGGCCAGGGGGGTGTTAGGGCCAAGGTAGTGCACGCTGTAACCCGCCCGCCGCAGAAACAGGGCCGTAATCAAGCTGCCAATCTCGTGCTGCTCACCGGGTAGGGTGGATACCACCAGGGTGGGACCAATCGAACCGCCCATCAGGTGCAGCAGGCTTTGCAGCGAGCCCCGCAAGAAGGTGCTGGCGAGATGCTCCTGGGCGGTGCTGACCCGGCCCAGATGCCAGCCATCGCCAAGGCGGCGCAAACAGGGAGAGATAACTTCCATCACCACCGTTTCCATCGGGTGCAGGCGGTGGGCTTCGGAAAGGATGCGCTCGGCGCTGTCGGTGTCGGCCCGCAGCAGGGCCTCCTCGAGCTCGAGAGAAAGGGTTTCGGGGGGGCGGGGGCCTTCTTGGGTGAGACCCTCGAGGTAGCGCCGCACGGCTTGGGCCGGAGCCACGCCTTCGGCAATCCAGCCCTTGATACTTTGCAGGGCCAGCAAGTCGGCTTCGCTGTATAACCTGTGTCTACCGGGGGAGCGCTCGGGCCGAGGGAAGCCGTAGCGCCGTTCCCACTGCCGCAGGAGGGCAGTAGACAGACCTAGGCGCTCCTCGACCTCAGCAATGGTGTAAACCCCCAGTTCTTTACGCATTAGTCAATATCCTTTTCGAATCTTAGATTAGGCTACTGTCTAAGTTTTGTCAAGACTTTGTGGAATAAGTTATACGCACCTTGTACAACACGCTGGGGCAGGGTCTGCGCAAAAACCCTGGAATTCTTCGCTGGGTGCTATTTGGTAACTTTGGCAGGATAGCTCTATCGCGGTTTCCGCTATTTTTGCCACTGCTCATGGCGGCAAAAAGGCGCTTGATACCGTCTTTCTAACGGGGTAGGTTGCCGTATTCTTCCTGAAAACCGCTCTAGGCCAGCCTGAGTTCGGGCAAGCCCTGCACCAGATGTTCGTCATGGGTAGCAACGATCACGGCTGTGCCGAGTGGGGCAGCCAGGGTCAGCATCAGCTCGAGCACCCGCTCGGCGTTGCGGCGGTCTAAGCTGCCCGTAGGCTCGTCGGCCAGAAGCAGTTTGGGACGGTTGTAGAGTGCTCGAACCACCGCTACACGTTGGCGCTCGCCCCCGGAAAGGGCTTTAGGCAGCAGCTTGGCCTGGTCGGCCAATCCCACCTGGGCCAACAATTCCTTGCCCCAGGCGGGGTCTACCTGCCCGGAGAGATAACCCGGAACCAGGACGTTTTCTAAAGCGCTGAGTTCGGCCTGCAAATAGTGGTGCTGAAACACCAGCCCGGTATAACTCAAACGCCGTCGGGCCAGGGCTTCCTCCGATAATCCCTTGATGGACTGCCCATTCCAGCGCACGTCTCCTTCTTGCAAAGCCAGAAGACCCGCCAGCAAGTGCAACAGGGTGGTTTTCCCGCTCCCCGAAGGCCCCAATATGGCCCTGGCCTCGCCGCTCGAGAGGGCAAAACTCAGCCCGCGAAACAGGCTCACTTCGGCGTAACGAAAACTCAGGCTCTGGGCCTCGAGGATAAAAATGTTGTCGGGCACAATTGGCAAACCGTTACGCACGGGTTAGAGTGTAACAAATGCTCGCCGATACTCAGATACTTGGAAAGACCCCGCTTTTCGTGGGGGTGCCACCTCAGGCATTAGAGGTAGCCAAAGAAGCATTTGTAACCCGCAGCTATCCCGCTGGCAAACAGATTTTTGAAGCCGGAGACATGGGTGCGGCTTTGTACATTGTCCAGAGCGGGCAAATTCGCATCTATCGCACCTATCTTGATGGGCGCGAGCGGATGTTTGCCTATCTGGGTGCGGGCGAGGTGTTTGGCGAGATGAGCTTGCTCGACGACCAGCCCCGCAGCGCCTCCGCCGAGACGGTGCTGGAAACCATTCTGTTGGTGCTTTACCAGGATGCTTACTGGGGCTTAGTGCGCAAATGGCCGGAAATTCTGCACAACCTGGCAACCATCCTGGCCCGGCGGCTGCGCGAGGCGGATTTGGAACTCGAGGTGCTCTCCTTCGAGGAAGCTAGGGGCCGGGTAGCCTACGCCCTGACCAAGCTGCGCAAACAGCGCTACGGTGACGGCATCAAGATGAAACTGACCCACCAGGAACTGGCCCAACTCTCCGGCACCAGCCGCGAGACCGTGACCCGCGTTTTACACGCCCTGCGCGAAGAGGACTTGGTCAAGGTGGGTTCGGGCTTCGTGGAAATTTTAGACGCGGCGGGGCTGGAAGAAGTGCTTTTCGGATTGCGCTAAGCGTCTGCGCAGCGCCAACAGTCAAAGGTAGCTGCCCCTCAGCCACATATCATCAAGACCGCTCTAACAAGTTCGTCGTGGAGCTACTTACAGTGCTCTTCGAACATAAACCAGCCGTTGTAGGAGCAGGCCCCTGAGCCTATCCGACACTCTCCATCAGCCACAGTGCTGCCTCACTGACGGGGTTTTGTGGCTTATAGAGAACGAGGGCAACCCCCGTGGTTGCCCCTACCAAAGCTCCATAATCTTGAAGACTGCTATAGGGCGGTTTTTTCAGGATTGGGGCTGCTGGTTCATCAACTGTTTGAGCAAAACACTAAATTTTTTGCGATCCAGCGGCTTGGAGAGGGTGTGGTCTACGCGAGCAAACTCTGCGGTGAGCTTGCTTTTATCGTCGGAATCACCCATCAGCAGAATAACCGGGATGTCCCGCAGACGGCGGCTCATCTTGAGGCGGCTGGCAATAGAATAGGGGTCAATATCTATTCCATCATCGAGCACAATAGCTTTGGGAGTATTGGCCTTGAGATAGTCCAGACCTTGCTGAGCCTTTTCGTAGAACAAGGCCGTGACCCCTTGTTCCTCGATGGAAAGCTCGAGCAGCGCCCTCAGGGTCAGGCTCGAGGTCACGACGACTACGCTGTTGGACTGTACGGCCTCGCTCATAGTTCATCGTATGCTACCAGACCGCGCGACAATACAAGGGTTTTTTATCGTGGCCTGGATAGACGCTGAGCAGTAAGGCTTGAGAGCACAAAGCAGGGAGCTAAACGCCGAAGGCCGAAAATCAAACGCCGAAGGTCAAAGGTCGAAGGTCGAGCGCCAAAAACTTAAAGTCAAAAACCTAAAAACATCAATTGCGTCCCAGATGGTGTTTCTTGATAGGGCAATTCTATTGTCCTGGTGTAGTTTTTCAGCTCTTTGTGTTTTGTCTTTAGCCTTTGGCGTTCAGCATTTTGCGTTCGACGTTTAGCATTTTGCCCGCTATAGCCCATAACGAAAAACCCCCCGACGCATTGCCGGGGGAGATTGGCTGGGGCACGTGGACTCGAACCACGACCGACGGTTCCAAAGACCGTTGTCCTGCCATTAGACGATGCCCCAACACTTTGCATGGCCCTTAGCAGAGCAGGACAGCGCTAGCTATTGTAGTGGGGCATTGCTAGACTGTCAAACCAGTTTCACCGACCACTTGTCAGCGGCCCGTCCATCCGGGGCGAGCTGACCTGGTGGGCCTTCAAGTTGGTCTCGAGCCTGACCAGAAAATCCGCCACCGCAGGCGACAACTGCCCCGACCAGCGTTGGGCTAAACCCTCGGACAGGCCCAGGTGCTTGGCCCAAAGCTGCAATACCGAAGCCACATCTACCGCGCCCTGGGTCACTCGCAGGGGCAAGTGGGTTTGCACAAAATACTCGTCCAGCAGCGCGCTCGAGCCCTCACGGGCCAGAGTGGAGTGGATGTAGCTATCGTGCAAAACTCGGATTAGGGTGGATTTGTTCATGGCGTTTACCCTTTCCCAACTTCAACCGTCGAAGTTACGACTTTAGGGTAGACCTAAAAGCGGGTTATTTGAAGAGCATCTCGAAAGTTGAAAGTGGGTTTATCAATAGAATCTAAGCTATAATATGCTTATGACCTTAGATAATCAGGTTTTGATGGATGCCCTAAACTGGAAGATACTCGAGCTGTTACAAACCGAGGCCAGGATTCCTTTTAGCGAACTCGGGCGCAAGGTGGGCTTGTCGGCTCCGGCGGTGGCGGAACGGGTGCGGCGTATGGAAGACGCGGGCATCATCACCAGCTACCGTGCCCAAGTAGACCCCAGCAAACTGGGGTATTCGCTCGAGGCGTTTATCCGTATGAGCTGCCGGGGCAACGCCCTCGAGCGGATGGTACGTACCGTTTCCGAGCTGGCCCAGGTGCTCGAGTTCTGGAACCTTACCGGTGAGGACGGCTACGTGCTCCGAGTAGCGCTGCGCTCGGTGAAAGAGCTGGACGGTTTGCTCAAACAGCTACAGATGTTCGGCACCACCACCACCTCGCTGGTGTTGTCCAAGCCGGTGGATTTTCGGGTGATTAGCGCACCACAAGGTTCATAGGTCGTACCAGGGCGGCACACCCCGAAACAGCTCCAAGCGCTCACCCTGCACCTCGTCTTTGGAGGCTTGGGTGAGGGTAATTACTTGCGGCGGGCAACTGCTCACACAGGCTCCGCAGCCGGTGCAGGCGGCTACCTCGAGCTTGATCAGGTATTCATCGCTCAAACCCTCCACCGCCTCGCGCACCCGCTCTACGGCGTGAGTGGGGCACACATTAGTACACACCGGACACAGCGTGCAACCCTCGGCAATGCTGATTTTGGGCCAGGCCACGGTTTCGGCCCGCCGGGCCGCAATAGCCCGCAAGCGCAGTTCGGCGGGGCGCTCGGCCCGTTCGTCCTCGGGCTCCTGAGCAAAGGGCAAGTTGGGGACGAGTTCTGCTGCCGAACGCTTGGCCCCGCCCATCATGGCCCCAAAAAACTCCCGCCGCCCCACTGCCGCGCCTTGCAGCGAGCCCTGCTGGAGCTTGGCCTCGAGGGTGGGGAAGTATTTTTGGCCCTCCTCTACTGCCCATTCCACCCGCTCGGGCACAGTCGGCCCACCAATTTTGCAAGTAGCACAGTCACCGTGGGCCAGGATAAGCGGGCCGAACTTGCTCCCGGCCTCGGCCAGCAGGCCCGGCGTTAGCTGTCCCAGACAAGGCACCTCGTCACCGGTTCCTAAAACCTTGGAGCAGCGAATCTGGCCTTTGCCCCGGTGCAAGCCTTCCTGGATGGGACCTAAAGGAAACTCCAGGGCCACCCCCGGACACACCGCCGTACACAAACCACAGCTCGTACACTTCACTTCATCCACTTGGGCCCGGAAATCCCCCAGGCTGATGGCCTGGTGCGGACAGACCGAAGCACATTTGTCACAACCACTCACGCTGTTGCGCTCGAGCAAGCAGCGCGGCCCGGTATATTTCGGCGTGGGGTCGGTTAGTTTGAGAAACGCACCCACCAAGCTATCTAAAAGCCCCATATTTTTACAGTACGTCTAAACCGAGCCGTTTGGTTCAGAGTGAAGTGAAAACGGGAAGCCAAGAGACCCCAAACGTCGAAGGTCTAACGCCAAAAGCAAAATGTAGAAGAGCCAAAAGCCACATCAGGACGACAGAATTGCTCTATCAAGAAACACCGCCCAGAACGCAGTTCGTGTTTTTGAGCCTTTAGTTTTTTGTGTCTTACCCTTAGCCTTTAGCGTTTTGCGTCTAGCCTTCAGACCCTCGAGGCTTCCTTGGGCATCAAGTCGGCGATGGTCTGCATGAAGCTCTCAAACCCGGCGAAGTCGAGCTGCTGCTCGTTGTCGGAGAGAGCTACTTTGGGGTTGGGGTGGACTTCTACGTGTACACCGTCAATCCCCGCAGCCAGGGCCGCACGGGCCAGGGGAGCCAGCAGGTCACGCCGCCCAGCCGCGTGGGTCACGTCCACGATTACAGGCAGGTGGGTGAGTTGCTTGGCCAGAATGGCTGCTGAGAGATCCAGGGTGTTACGCGTCCACTTCTCGTAGGTGCGAATACCGCGCTCGCACAGGATTACCTGGCCGTTGCCCTGCGAGAGAATGTATTCGGCGCTGTAAAACCATTCCTCGATGGTCTGGGCAAAGCCCCGCTTGAGCAGAACAGGCTTGCTGGCCTTACCCACCTCGCGCAGCAGGGCAAAGTTCTGGGCGTTGCGGGTTCCTACCTGGACGATATCGGCGTAATGGGCCACCAGTTCCACATCGCGGGTGTCCATCACCTCGGTCACGAAGACCATACCGTTGGCATCGGCAGCCTTGCGGCCCAGTTTGAGCGCCTCTGGCCCCATACCCTGAAAGCCATAGGGCGAGGTACGGGGTTTGTAGGCCCCACCTCGCAGCACCTTGACCCCATGAGCAGCCAGAAACTTCGCTGTGCTCATCATCTGCTCTTCGCTTTCGATGGAGCAGGGGCCAGCCACCAGCACTTTGCCCTGACCAAAGGTCACATCGCCCACACTGACCGGCGTGTCGTCGGGGTGGACAGCCCTCGAGTAGAGAAATTTCTGCTTGTCTTGGCGCTCCTCGAGGTCGAGTGAGGCTTTGAAAATTTCCTTGAACAGCCGCTTGATGGTCTCGGGTGAAAAGGGGCCGGGGTTTTCGGCGGTCAAGTAGGCCAGCATCTCGTCTTCGCGTTTGGGGTCGTAGTGCTCCATATCCAGTTCGGTTTGCACCCGGCCAATCTCGCTGACGATTCGGCCGCGCTCGCTAAGCAGCCCCAACAACTCCCGGTTGATACGATCCACGTCTTTGCGCAGGTCATCTATACGTTGATCCATAACCTCAATGGTATACCAAGTAATCGAATGGTGCGCAAGCCGTGATGGATCTTGACCCTGCCCCACCAGCGCCTAGCACACCAGCTCGAGCGCCTAGCACACCAGCTCGAGCGCCTAGGGCACTGGCTCGAGCATCTGCCGTTTTTGCACGGTGTAGCCCTGGGTTTTCATGGGCAGGTACTGCACTTTTAGCCACATCGGGAGCAAGTTGGCATATTGGCCTGAGAGCAGGTTACCCGATTGGCCCATGGGATGAATAAAAAGCGAGTTCTCGAGGTTGGAAAAGTCCAGAATTTCTCGGTACGAGGAGCCAACGTTCATGGTGAAGGTAGCCGGGTCGTAGGCTCCACGGTTGACGGTGTAGCGATCACCGCCGTCTCTCACCGCCCGATCCGAGAAACGCTTGAGCGGGGTGTTGGTCAGGACTTGATGGGGAAAAGTGGCCTTGTGCAAATCACCCCAGCGCGGAATGTTGGCTCCCAGGCGATCCAGGGCTTTTTCCAGGGCCAGCGCGGCGTAGTCCAGACAGGTTTGGGTGGTGTCCTGGATGGAGCAGTTGGGGTCGCCGTTCTTGATGGCCTCGAGCAAATAGCGCGGCTCCTCCCAAAAGGGCTGACCCACCTCTTTGGCCGGGAGCCGGGAAAGTTCGGTGTACCAGGCTTCAAACACCGAGGCTTCTTGGCTATCGGGGCGGGTTAGGCCGTCCCAAGCCAGCAGCCGGGTTTTCCAGCTCTGGGCAGCAGTGGATATGGGGTTGAGGGCTTGCAGCACGGGCCTGAAGGCCGCGTAGAGGGGGCTGGTGACATCGGCTTGCATGGCCTGCATATCGGCCAGGGAGAGCTTGTCTTTTGCCAGAATCATCTGGCGGATGCGCTCGGCCCGGTAAGGCTCTTCCCACTCGAGGCTGATGGTGTGCGGGTAGCCCGGCGGGGTGACTTTGTTGTTGGCCGTGACGATAAACCCTTCTTTGGGGTTGTAGACCTGAGGCCACTGGTCTTGCGGCAGATAGCCCTGCCAGTCCCAGTTTCCGTCACCGGGAACCGGCATCAGACCCGAATCTCCGGGCCTGCGAATGGGAAAACGGGCCGGAGCCATGTAGCCAATATTGCCGTCCACATCGGCGTAAACAAAGTTCTGGCTGGGTGCGTTGTAATTTTTCAGGGCGGCCTTGAACTCCGGCCAGTTGTGGGCCCTGGCGATGCCGATAAAGGCTTGCATAGTCTGGTCGGTGGGGTCGAGGGCCGTCCAGCGCAGGCACAGAGGTTTGGCTCCGGCATTTTTTACCACGTCGTTGATGACCGGCCCGTAGCGGCTCGAGCGCACCTTGATCGTCACATCTGGCTGCCCCTTGACCTTGATAACTTCGCTGCGGGTCTGCCAGGGCTCGATTTGACCTTGGTAGCGATATCCGTTACCAACCTCGTCCATCACGTATAAGTCCTGTACGTCGGCCCCCACCGTGGTCACACCCCAGCCAATGCGGTCGTTGCGGCCAATCACCACCGCAGGCAAGCCGGGGAAGCTGGCCCCGACGGCTTTATAGCCCGGAGCCTGGATGTCCACCAGATACCAGATGGAAGGCGCACCTAGCCCCAGGTGCGGGTCGTTGGCCAGGAGGGGCTTGCCCGTCACGGTTCTGGAGCCAGAAATTACCCAGTTGTTAGAGGCTCTGGCCTTCATCTCCCAGGGCAGGTGTAGCGCTCTGGGCAGCGTTCCAGCCAGTTTTAGCAGGGCTTTGGCGGCCTTTCGATCGCTCGAGCTGGGATTGACCAAGGGCATGGCTCCAGGTGCTGTGCAGCACGGCGTAGCTGGTTTCAAATCCTGGGCTTGCAGGATAGTGGGGGCATCGCTGGGATAGGGGGGCCGGAGTTGGGCCATGCGCTCGGGGCTCATGCCCTTGGCGGCCCAGGCGTAGCGCTGGAGTTCGGTGCGCCAGTTGCCCGAGAGGTCATAGGCCATCATCTTGGCCCAGACCAGCACGTCGGCGGGCTTCCAGGGAGCGGGCTTGAATCCCAGCAGCCTGAACTCCAGGGGCAGCGGTGGGTTGGTGGCGAGATAGGCGTTGATACCCGCCACGTAGGCATCCACGGCGGTTTTGGAGTAGGGGTCGAGGCTGGCGTAGTCCTGCTGGGCAGCGCGATAAAAGCCCCAGGTGCGCAAAAATTTGTCCTGCTCGAGGGTGGCCTGACCCAGCACCTCGGAAAGCCGACCCGCCCCGATGCGGCGCTGAAACTCCATCTGCCACAAGCGGTCTTCGGCGTGGGCCACGCCCAGGGCAAAAAAGGCATCGGCATCGGTTTCAGCCTTGATATGCAGCACCCCGCTGGCCTCGCGTGAAAGCTCTACCGGAGCCGATAGCCCCTTGAGGGCCAAACGCCCGCCATGAGGCGGCAGCGTAGCCCCGCGCAGCCAGAACCAGCCCACCATTCCGGCCACCGCCACCACCCCGACTAACACCAGCAGCAACCGACCCAGAAAGCCCAACACTCGCCGCATTACTAGCCTCCTAAACCCTACTTTGAGTATAAAAGCCGATGTTGGGCAGTCAAAAATCCGAATGCCGCCCGACTTTCGCTCAGGCTAGCAAAAAACCCGCCCAGCCCCATAATAGACCCATGTTGCCCCGCACTTTTATCGCGGTCACGGTAGCCGGAGTGGTGTTCGCGCTGAGCTTAGCGACCTTCAAGTGGAACCTCTTTAGCTTTGTGGTTTCTGGCCTTTTGGGGCTGCTGGGGGGTGGGCTGGCCTATGGCTGGAACTTCCGCCTCGACAGCGGTGGCATTGGCCCAGTCGCACGGGAGCGGGTGGCTATGCAAACCGCTTGGCGCAAAGGTGGGAAAATTACCGCGGAACAGCTCGAGAGTCTGGTGGGAATGCCGGTTTCCCAGGCCAGGGCCACCCTCGAGGCCCTCTGCAAGCGGGGTTTGTGTCAGAAAGACGGGTCAACCTATACCTTTTATCCCAAGGCTAAACAAATCTGAAAGCCAGACTGTGACGTACCCTTTCGAGTACCGACTTCAGCCTATGGCTTGGGGGCTCAGGCCTCAAAATCTAAACGATGAGCCGACTTGATGCTGAAATCGTCATCCTGGGAGCGGGAATCGCCGGGCTAACCCTGGCTCGAGTCCTCCACGATGCCGGACACCAGGTTTTGGTCGTCGCTGAGCGGTTGGGTGAGGCCAGCACGGTTCCGGTAGCGCTCCTGAATCCGGTGCGCGGCAAACGGGGCCGTGTGGCACCGGAAGCCGAGGAAGCTCTACAAGCTCTCTGGGACTTCTATCCGCGCTTCACCGAAGTTCACCGGGGAATTCTGCGGCCTGTCCCTGAAGAAGACCGGGCCGATTGGCAAGAGAAGTTGTACCGGCGAGACATCCCCCATGGCTGGACGGAAGAAGGATTGCATCTGGAAAATGCCGGATGGCTCGAGACCATCAACCTTCTGCCCCGTCTGGCCCAGGGTTTGCGGCTAGAGTATAGGAAAATCGCATCGCTGACTGGGAAAAGTTTATATACCGAGGACGGAGCAGAAATATCCGCTGAGTGCTTGATTTACGCGGGGGGGGCGAGCGGAGCCCATCTGGTCGGGCTTGGTGGGCGCTTCACGCCTGGCTCAGTGCTCATCACACGGGAGCGCTTCGAAGGGGCCAAATCGTATGGTGTTTATGTGGCCGGGAATAGTCTGGGCGGCAGTTATCTGCCCCACTTGCCGACCTATTCACCACACCAAACCCAAGACTCCGAAGTCGAATGGTTGTTATCCGGGGCAAAAAAGCTGCTTGGCTATCGGCCCGAAGTCGTCTCGAGCTGGGCCGGGGTGCGCTACCGGTTAGACCAAAACTATCTGCGGGAAATCCCCGCTGGCTGGGCGCTTACCGGCTTTGGCTCAGCAGCATTTTTCTACGCACCGCTGTATGCTTTGCGGCTGCTCGAGCGGCTGGGGTAGCGGGCCTTGTACCGACTTCATAGAAAATATTTCCTTCGCCCCTTGGGGCCACAGCTATCAATCTCCCCTACCCCCAGGTTCTTTGCCAAAACCGAACGAATTGGGGGTATTCAACCGATAAACTGGCTTTATGTTGAGCTATCGAATAAACGAGGATGCCGAGTTGCGGTTGCTGCAACTCCAGCACGCGGCCAACTTGTTTGCCCTCACCGACTCCAACCGGGCTCGTCTGCGCGAGTGGTTGCCTTGGGTAGATAGCACCAAAACCCTGGCGGACACCCAAACTTTTATTCAGGAAACCCTCAACCGCCTGGCCAAGCAAAGCGGCGTAGACCTAGGCGTATGGTATAAGGGTCAGCTCGCAGGCACCGTAGGTCTGTTCGACCTGAATCTTTCGGTGCGTAGCGCTGAGATTGGCTATTGGTTGGGGGCCGAGTTCGAGGGCATGGGATTGATGACCAATAGCGTCAAGGCCCTGCTGTGGTATGCCTTCGAGGAGTTAGAACTCAACCGCATTCAAATTCGTGTTGCCACCGAGAACCTCAAAAGCCGAGCCATTCCCCAGCGCTTGGGATTCGTGCTCGAGGGTATTTTGCGTCAGCAGGGACGGCTCTACGACCGCTACGTGGACATGGCCTTGTATAGCTTGCTCGAGGCAGAGTGGACAAACCGACCAGATTTGACCCTCAACTAAGTCTCTCCGGGGTAAGCCTTGCAGACTTACCCCGGAGAGAGAAGGAGAGCGCCATCAGGAGATGCGCACAGCGCATAGCCGCTCTGCGGCTAACCTGGAGGGGGTGGCCGTAGGCCATACGGGCTCTGCCCGTAACCTGGATGAGGTGGCAAAATATCCCTCCAGGCAACCTCACCATGGAGCGACTTAAAGCGGTTCGCGTCCCTGAGAATAATAAATCTCGTTGGGAACCCAGCCTAGAGCATTGGCAAGGCGATTGGTGAAGTTGAACATGGCCGCAACCTGGGCAGCCTCGAGGATGGCCTCGTCGCTCAGACCCAGCGAGCGCAGCATCTGTAGATTGCTGGGGGTCATGCGGGCAGAGTCCAGGGTCATCTCGAGGGCGAAGTCGCACAAAGCCCGTTCCCTGGGGCTCAAATGGGCTCGGCGGTAGTTGGCTGCGAGCACCTCCGGTAGCACCGGGTCGCTAACTTCGCGCAGATAGGCCGAATGCGAAGCCAGACAGTATTCGCACTGGTTGGCCGCCGAGACCACCACCGCGATCATCTCGCGCTCCTTACGTGAGAGCTGGCCTGGTTCGCTGCGCATGAGGAAGTCGTAATACCTGAACCAGCGCATAAAATGCTCGGGCATCAGGGCGAAATTGCGGGCTACATTGGGCACGAAGCCAGTTTTCTCCCTAAACTTGCCAAATAAAACCTGCACCTCCTGAGGGACTTCAGATTCCAGCGGAACCCTCACCCAAGCAGTCGTAGGCTCACTTTTTGCGGAAACCTTGGAGGAAGGCCGAGACTTCTTGTTTTTGCGGGGTAAGTTCGCCACTGGACTCCTTTCACTCTTGCCAACCTATCACAGCCTTGTGTTTTTTTGAAAAGCCCTAGGGCCGATAGGCTATGCCCCCAAGCAGATTGCGTCCCGGACGGTGTTTCTTGATAAGGCAATTATGTTGTCCTGGTGTAGCTTTTCGCCTTTAGCTTTTGACGTTAGTCGTTCGACGTTTAGCCCTCTACCCTTGTCCCGCCCAGCGCTCGGGGGTGGCCTTCCCCAAAAACTCCACAATATCTTGTGTTGAAGTTCCGGGGCCAAACACTGCTGATACTCCTAAGTTTCTGAGCTGGGGCACGTCCTCGTCGGGGATGATGCCGCCACCAAAGAGCAAAATGTCTGTGGCCCCTTGTTCCTCGAGCAAGCGGTGTACCTCGGCGAAGTAGTGCATGTGGGCTCCCGAAAGCACCGAGAGACCAATGGCATCCACATCCTCTTGTAGAGCTGCGGAGACGATCATCTCTGGAGTCTGGCGCAGACCGGTATAGATCACTTCCATCCCCGCGTCACGCAGAGCCCGTGCGACCACTTTGGCTCCCCGGTCGTGGCCGTCCAAACCTGGTTTGGCGACAAGCACACGGATTTTCCTGTCCATGCGCTTATTTTACGCCAAATTTCAGGGCTGTGTGGCAGGGGTTACAGCGGCTTGAGGAGCGTGCTGGCGCTCGAGGTGATGCTTGAACTGCTCGAAGGTCAGCTTGACAACCTTGTTGGGCTCGCCAAAAGTTGCCGCATACCAGTCTGCGGCCCGCCCCAGCCAAGGGGATTCGTAGTGGGGTTTGCCCTCGAGTTCCAGGTGCAAGCGGGTGAAGTCAGCCTCCTGGGTGATACGCACCCAACCCCGCAGGATCAGGTTGTGCGGTGCGTCGGCAACGCTCTGAAAAGCTAAATATTCCGGGGCTTCACGGCGCACTGCCTCTACTACCCAGATCAAATCCACCGGGGGTTGGGCCCGCGCCCGGAAGCGCCAGGCCCGATCCAGGCGGCTGACTTCTTTGATATGGCTCGACCAAGTAGGCCACGAGGCAAAATCCTGAAAGGCGGCCCATACGGCTTCGCGGGGGGCATGGATGACGATCTCGTGTTCTTCCTTGAACCACATATATTCCTCCTTGGAGAACAGGCAAGAGGCTGGAGTGCTCTAAAAACCAGTACGCGAAGAGAGGACGACTCGGATGATTGTAGACCGCCTGGGTTATGAGAGGGTAAAGCGGGGATACGATTCTATGAGAACCGAGATGGCAATTAATCGCAATTAATTTAATCACTCGAGGAACCAGTAAACTTGGGATATGCCAGCAGAAGTGAGCGTAATTGGCGCGGGGCTATCCGGCGCGGAGGCCGCGCTGGCGGCAGCCCGGCTGGGGGTCAAGGTCTGGCTGTACGAGATGCGGCCCCACAAGATGACCCCGGCCCATCACACCCAAGCCCTGGCCGAGTTGGTCTGCTCGAATAGCTTGGGGGGTGAAGGGGAAACCAACGCCAAAGGGCTTTTGCAGGCCGAGATGCGGGCTGCGGGCTCGGTGGTGATGCACTCCGCTCAGGCCCACCGGGTTCCGGCAGGGGGAGCCCTGGCGGTGGAGCGGGAGGGGTTTTCCCAGGCCATCACCCAGGCGGTTTTGGCCCATCCCAACATCCAGCTTGTGCGCCAAGAAGTAGAGGAAATCCCCGCCGGTACGGTGGCGCTGGCTACCGGGCCACTGACTTCGGATACCCTGGCCCAGCAGATAAAAGCCCGGCTGGGAAGTGAGTTTTTGGGTTTCTACGACGCGGCAGCTCCGGTGGTGCTGGGAGAGAGCATTAACCTCGAGAAAGCCTACCGGGCCGGACGCTACGCCCAGAGCGACGATTACCTCAACTGCCCCCTCAACCCCCAGGAATACCAACATTTTTATACCCTGTTGAGCCAGGCCAGGGCCCACACCCCCCACGACTGGGAGCGGCTGGAATTCTTCGAGGGTTGTATGCCCATCGAGGAAATTGCCCGCCGGGGCTTCGACACCCCACGCTTTGGCCCCATGAAGCCGGTGGGCCTGAGAAACCCACATACCGCAGAGGAGCCCTTTGCGGTGGTGCAACTGCGGGCCGAAGACAGGGCCGGACAGCTATGGAGCTTGGTGGGTTTTCAGACCGGGCTCAAATGGGGCGACCAGAAATTGCTGGTGCAGAGCATTCCAGGTTTGGAGGCCGCCGAAATCGTGCGCTACGGGGTGATGCACCGCAACACCTACCTCAATGCCCCGCGCCTGCTCGAGCCCACCCTACAACTGCGCGAGCATCCCAACCTGCTGGTTTGTGGGGTGCTCTCGGGAGTTGAAGGCTATCTCGACTCGGCTGCGACGGGCTGGCTAGCCGGAACCAATGCGGCCCGGCTGGCCCTGGGCCTGGAGCCGATTGTGCCCCCAGAGACCTCGATGCTGGGAGGGCTGGTGCGCTATTTAGCAGGAGCCAACCCCAATAACTTCCAGCCCATGAATGCCAACTGGGGCCTGGTTCCACCCGCCCCCACCAGAGGCAAAAAGGCCGACAAACGCGCAGCGATGTACCACAGGGGCCTCGAGGCCTTTACGGCCTGGCTCGAAGCCTCCCATCCCAGTGATGCAGCCGCAATCAATGGCTAGAACCCGACATTTACCCCAACTGCCCCGCCCAGACCGAAAGCGCTGGTGGGTCTAAAATAAAACGTTGGATAGGCCTCGACAAAGATACCAACGAGCGGAAGCCCCACGTTGAGGTACGTCCCAATGATGCCTCTGGCCCCCACGGTGCCCGTATTAACCAGCGAGAGCGCATTGCCGGTTCCGAGGAACAACCCGGCCCCTGCGTACACATCGGTCAGGGGGATACTGACCAGCGCGTCCACCCCGCCGCCAAAGGAAGTCCCGCCACTGCTAAAGAAGTTTAGCCCAGCATAAGCCCGCCCATCGAGCAGAAAGGGAATCAGCGGCAGGCGCACCCCGGCGTTGATCCCGAAGGGGCTGCCCAGGCTCACTTGTAGGCTCTGGGCAAAGGCTGGGGCCAGCATCAGCACGAGTAAAACTGCAAGTTTCTTCATATTCCACCTCCAGGCTAGAGTATACGGGTCGAATCTGAGCGCAGGCGTTGGGTTAAGCGCTCATAAAGCTGAGAAAGGTCTAATACGCTGGCTTGTGGCTGACCCGGCTGATAGCCAAAAACTACCTGAGCCACACCTAACCTGCCCAGTGCTAAGAGATAGGCTTCCTTGAAGACGGGTGTGCCCAGTTCTGCCACCCGCATCCCCTCGAGCCCAGGCTGCCTCGAGAGAAACCCTTCTGCTTCCACCTCAGACAACCACACCGGCGAAAGCTTCCCCCGAACCGAGTCCAGCACCACGTGCTCGCCGGGTTGGGTAGGGTTCTCGAGGATGTGCCAAACCGCATCCACGACATCCATCCTCACATTGTGGGGGCGCACAGCTGTGCGCCCCCACGTCCCTGGCACGTTATTTGGCAACGGGTTCGAGCAGCAATTCCGCGATCTGCACCGCGTTCAGGGCCGCACCCTTGAGCAGCTGGTCACCTGAGACGAAAAAATCCAGCCCATTGTCGAAGACCAGATTCTTGCGAATCCGCCCCACCTCCACGTTATATTTGCCAGTCGCAGTGTACGGCAGCGGGTACAGCTTGTTCGCCGGGTCGTCCACTAAATCCACGCCGGGAGCTTGGGAAAGGACTTCTCGAGCCCCCTCCACGCTCACCGGCCTATCGAACTCCACCGTCACTGCTTCGGAATGAACCCGCAGCGTAGGAACCCGCACCGCCGTACACGACACTTTCACTGAGGAGTCTCCCATGATCTTCTGCGTCTCCCACAGCACCTTCATCTCTTCCTTGGTGTAGCCATTGTCCTGGAAGCTGTCAATGTGCGGGATGACGTTGAAGGGCAGCGGGTGAACGAAGGTTTTGTTCTGCACCGGCTTGCCCTCGAGGTATGCCCGGGTTCCCTCGAGCAGCTCCTGCATCCCGCTGGCCCCGGCTCCTGAGGAGCTTTGATAGGTGCTGACAATCACCCGCTTGGCTCCGAAGGCCTCGTGCAGCGGGTACAGGGCCATCACCAGAATCGCGGTGGTGCAGTTGGGGTTGGCGATGAGGTTCTTGTGGCCCTTCAGGGCCTGGGCGTTGATTTCCGGGACGATCAAAGGCACGTCTGGGTCGTAGCGGAAAGCCGAGGAGTTGTCAATCACCACCGACTTCTGTGCCCAGACCGGCGCGTACTGCTTGGAAAGGCTGCCCCCGGCGCTAGCGAGCACCACGTCCACTGGCAGCGGCCCTTCCGGCAAGGCTTCGATGGCTATTTCCTTGCCTCGGAAGCGCACGGTTTTGCCTGCCGAGCGGCTCGAGGCATATAGCCGCAGCTCCGAAACCGGAAAGTTGCGGTCTTCTAATACCTTCAAAAGCTCCTGCCCGACTGCGCCCGTGGCCCCAACGATTCCGACTTTCATGGCTTCTCCTTTTCCCTCCCCAGCCCCTCCAGTGGGGGGGCGCTTGTGCTCCCTCTCCCAAGGGGAGAGGGTTAGGGTGAGGGTCTAATAAAAAACCCCGCCACATAGGCGGGAGCGACAACTCTTCTGAGCTGTCGCTTAGCTGGTAGTGGTGGTATACCAAACCATTAGAATCGAGGTTACACGGAGTTTGGGGGAAAGTCAACGCAGTTTGGCTTTTAGAAGCCAGGTCATAACGTAACTTAACTGAGAACTTGCAGTTATGCAGAAGGATTGAAAAGAGCGTCTTTGTGCCCTGAAGCTGGGGCTTGCGATGAACAAGAACGCTCAGGGAGTATTCTTGCTGGTTTTGAGGTTTTCTTATCCTCATCCTCCTCCATCAGGCTCTGCTCAAGCTGCATCTCGATGTATACCCCCTTGCATACTGCCCTTAGTGCAAGTTTTTAGTTAGGGTATTTTGTAGACGAGGAGAAAGGCGAAATCCTGATATTTTCGTTTCTCCACTTGAGTATCAATCCCGATTCGGCCTTCGATTAGGGTCGGAATTGCTTGCCACAATCGGCCTCTGGGGGCTACACTACTCGAGGCTTTTCGCTGCTCACAGACCAAAAACACAGGGCTTTCAGCCTGCGAGCTTTAGGAGGAACAACACCTGCCGTAAGGAGGCACCGTGGAAGACCACAGTTCTAGTCGAAGGCCCGTCCCGGTGTCTCAAGATACCGAATAACCCTCGACAAACCGTGTTCTACGGAGCTTCCTTCCAAGTCCGCGATGGCGGAACCGAAGGAGGCTAACCGTGAACTATAGCAACACCGATTCCGGCACCACCCAGTACGCCCTCGAGGCCCTCCAGTCGGCACTCGCCGAGGCCAACGCGACCAGGGTCAAGACCGCGCTGGAGGAGCTGTACCCAGCGCAGATTCTGGAGCACTGGAGCGAGTTCGCCCTCGAGCACCGCCTGCCCATCCTGACCCTGCTCTCCCCCGCCGATGCCGCCGAGGTCTTCAGCCACCTCGAGGAGGGCGAGCAAGCCGAGCTGCTCGAGGCGCTGCCGCCGGGCCGGGTCAAGGAGCTGTTGGATTCCCTTTCCCTCGACGACCTGACCGACACCATCAACGCCGTCGAGGAGGAAAGCCCCGAGGCCGCCGAAGCCCTACTGCAACAGCTGGATCCCCAGACCCGCGCCGAGGTCGAAGAGCTCAGCACATACGACGAGGACGAGGCGGGCGGCATCATGACCCCGGAGTACGTGGCGGTGCGCGACTTTATGCGGGTCGAGGAGGTGTTCAGGTTTCTGCGCCGCGAGGCCCCGGATGCCGAGACCATTGACCCTATATACGTGGTAGGCACACAGGAGAGGCTCGAGGGGGTACTGACCCTGCGCGACTTGATCATCACCGACCCCAAAACCAAGGTCGCGGAAATCATGAACACCGACGTGGTTTCGGTGAAGGACGACACCAAGCAGGAAGAAGTCGCCCGCATCATGGCCGACTACAACTTCAACGTGCTGCCGGTGGTGGACGAGCGCGGCGCACTGGTCGGCATCATCACCATTGACGACGTGGTGGACGTAATTCAGGAGGAAGCCACCGAGGACATCTACCGACTGGGCGCAGTCGAAGCCCCCGAGTTGGTCTACAGCAAGAGCGGGGTGTGGGCGCTGTGGAGTGCGCGGGTGCGTTGGCTGGTGATTTTGGTGGTGGGAGCGATGTTTAGCTCGACGATCCTCGAGGGCTTCCAGAATACCCTCCAGGCTGTCACCGCCCTGACTTTCTACATCACCATCCTGCTAGGCGCGGGAGGCAATACCGGAAACCAATCCAGCACGCTCATCGTGCGGGCGCTGGCGATGGGCGACGTACGAGGACGTGACACCCTGCGCATCCTGGGCAAAGAACTCGCGGTGGGAATGCTGCTCGGCATGACCCTAGCTGGATTGCTCTCGATAAAGGTATTGATTGACGGTCACGGAGAAGTTCTGTTGGTGGTAGGGCTTTCGCTGGCAGTACTGATGACCCTGACCAACATGCTGGGGGCAGTTTTGCCCATCGGCATCAAAAAACTCGGCCTCGACCCAGCCCTCATCTCCAATCCCTTGATTGCTACCTTGAGCGACATCACCGGGCTTTTGGTGTATCTGACGCTGGCACGGTGGCTGCTGCACCTATGAGGCTCGAGATGGTGGTGGAGTGGAGCAAGGGGAGCTTAGAGCGCTACGACTGGGGCAGCGAGAAGCTAGTGCCTCGAAATCCGCCTTGGCCCGCCGAGTGGGGTGCCACTCCCGTCAACTACGGCATGGTGCCGGGAATCTTCAACCCTGCTGACCGTGCCGAGGTAGACGCGCTTTGGCCTGGTGAAATAATCTCACCAGGGACGCGGCTTCAGGGCCAACTTCTGGGCATGGTCTGGCTTTCCGACGGCGACCACAAGCTGATTTTGGGCCAAGCCTTGAGCGAGGAGGATGCCACCGCGCTTGTCGCTTGACCCACCTTCGCGTGGAGAAACCCGAGGATTATTGGTGCTGAAGAAGCTCTGGCTTTCCTCGAGTCCTTAAGCTCCCGTTGACGAAATACAAGACGTTATGCCACAATCATAAAGCTGTCCAGGCGGCGGGGCACAACTCGGATTTAGGCGACCGGAAGCAGGCTTCCTCATCCCGTGCAGGGAACCATAGTCGAGCGTGGCTGAACTCGAAGGTTCGGCATTCGTCACTTGACCTGAGGTGGTATGGAGCCAATTGCATTGAAGGGGCTAGAGCCCGTACAGCCGGGATATTCCCGCCTGCTGGGCCATTATCTGCGGCCCTACCGGGGAAATGTCGCGCTGCTGGCACTGTTTCTCTTCTCCTCCATCGGCCTACAGCTCTACATTCCGCAAATCGTGCGCAGCTTTATTGACCAAGCCACGCACGGAGCAGCCTTACAAGCCCTGACCCGCCTGGCCGTGCTGTATCTGGGTCTGGCGGTGATCAACCAATTGCTTTCCGCGGCCTCGACTTACCTCTCGGCTAGCGTGGGCTGGAGTGCTACCAACCAGCTCCGCACCGACCTTTTCCGCCACGCCGTAAACCTCGACATGGCCTATCACAAGGAACGCACCCCCGGCGAGATGATTGAGCGGATTGACGGAGACGTGACAGGCATCTCCAACTTCTTCTCGCAGTTCGTGGTGCGCGTGGCGGGCGCAGCGTTGCTGATGCTGGGCATCCTGGTACTGCTGTGGCGGGAGGACTGGCGGGTGGGGCTAGCGCTTACCGTCTTCGTAGCGATTGCGACCTTCATCCTGCACCGCCGCCGCGAGATTGCGGTTGCGGCCACGCGCCAGGAGCGCGAGGCCAGCGCCCAGCTCTTCGGCTTCATCGAGGAGCGCCTGGCGGGGCTGGACGACATCCGGGCTAACGGAGCCGGGCGCTACGCCATGCAACGCTTTTTGCAGACCCAGCGCGAGTGGTACAGGTGGCTGCGGTACGCCTGGATGCTGCGGGCGGGCATCTGGCTCACGATGGGGACAATGTTTTCCCTCGGCTACATCCTCACCCTGGGACTGGGTATCGGATTGTTCCAGGCTGGAGCCATCACTCTGGGCACGGTTTATCTGTTCTACAACTACATGAGTATGCTCGAGGCCCCTCTCGAGCAAATCACCCAGCAGCTCCAGGAGTTCCAGAAGGCCGCCGCCGGGATGCGCCGGGTAAGCGAGCTGATGGCGGTGGAGCGCACCGTTCTCGATGGGAATAAGGCCCCATCAGCCCACAAAGCTTTGGACATCGAGTTTAGAGATGTCTGGTTCAGCTACGAAGATCAGCAGGTTCTGAAGGGGTTGAGCTTCCGGCTCGAGGCTGGTCAAACGCTTGGCTTGTTGGGCCGCACTGGGAGCGGGAAAACTACCCTGATTCGCCTCTTATTCCGGCTCTACGACCCCACCCAGGGGCAAATATTGCTGGGCGGGGCCGATATGCGCGCCTTCCAGCTTTCGGAGTTGCGCTCCCATGTGGGCCTCGTCACCCAGGACGTGCAGCTTTTCCACGCCAGCGTGCGCGACAACCTGACCTTCTTTGACTCCAGCCTCTCCGACGAGCGAATCCGCAGCGTCCTGGGCCAGTTGGGGCTGCTCGAGTGGCTGGAAGGTTTGCCGCAGGGCTTAGACACCGAACTCCGCGCGGGCGGCAGCGGGCTTTCGGCAGGGGAGTCGCAGCTTTTGGCCTTCGCCCGGGTCTTCCTCAAAGACCCCCAACTGGTGATTCTGGACGAGCCCAGCAGCCGTCTCGACCCCGCCACCGAGCGTTTATTGACCCAGGCCATCGACCGTCTCTTGGAGGGGCGAACCGGCATCATCATCGCCCACCGGCTCGAGACCGTCGAGCGGGTAGACCAGATTATGGTGCTGGGGCACGGGGAGATTCTCGAGTTCGGCAGCCGCACCAAGCTCGCCGCCGACCCCCACTCGCGCTACCACACCATGCTACAAATCGCGGGCGAGGCGGGAATGGATGACCAGTTGGGAAGGCTAGGCGCATGAAGACTTGTCCCCTCTCCCTCTGGGAGAGGGGACAAAAGCGAGGTTTAGCTTGAACACAACCGCCAAACCCCTTACCACCTGGCAACTCATGACCCGCCTGTTCAACTGGCGGCGCAGGGAGTTCGGCTGGAACGTGGTGCTGTGGGGCCTGATGCACACCATCCCGCTCAGCTTTAGCCTGCTGGTGAAGCTGATTTTTGACACCCTCTCGAGCGATGCCAAGGTGGGTGCCAACGCCTGGACTTTTTTGGCGCTGCTGGCCGGGGCTTACGGGCTGCGGCAGATTGATTTTGTCTTCGCCAACCGGGCTTGGATTAGCTACTACCTGACCATCGAAGCCTTCATGCGGCGCAACCTGCTGGGACATCTGATGCTGGCTAGGGGCTCTCGCGTGCTCCCTGAGTCGCCTTCCGAGGCGGTCAGCAGATTCCGCGACGACGTGGACGATATTGCGGCCTACGCCGAGAACTGGGTGGACGGGCCGGGTTTCATCCTGTACGGCCTTTCTGGCATCGCCATTTTATTCGTGGTAGACCCGCTCATCGCCACAATTGTCTGCACCCCTATGCTGCTGATGACCGTACTGATGCGCCGCCTCTCCCCTACCATCCGCAGTTATCGCCGCCGGATGCGCGAGGCCACCGCCCGCGTCACCGACTTTATCGGCGAGAGCTTCGCGGCGGTGCAAGCAGTTAAGGTCGGGGGCAAGGAAGAGGCCATGACCGCGCACTTCGCCACTCTGGGAACCGAGCGACGCAAACGTGCCCTGGCCGACGTGTTGCTGACTGAGATGATCCGCAGCCTCAACACCAACCTGGTGAACGTGGGAACTGGGGTGGTGCTGGTGCTGACCGCCGCCAAGCTGCGTTCGGGGAGCTTCACGGTGGGCGATCTGGCCCTATTTATCGGCTTACTGCCGCGTGTAACTAATGTGCTGACCTTCGTGGGCGACATGATGGCCACCCACCGCCGCACCGGGGTCGCCACCGAGCGACTGGAGCGCTTTTTGGTAGACGCACCACCGGGAACAGTGGTGGAGCCCGTGCCGCTCGACCTCGAGGGCCCAGTACCGCCGCTCGAGCTTCCCCAGCCGGAGTACAAGCCCCTGCGGACGCTCGAGGTGCGCGAGCTGAGTTTCAAATACCCCGGCTCAGACGCGGGTATCGGGAAGGTCAGTTTCGCGCTCCAGAGAGGCGATTTTGTGGTCATCACCGGGCGCATCGGGGCGGGCAAAACCACATTGCTGCGCGTTCTCCAGGGCTTATTGCCACCCCAGTCGGGGGAAATTCTCTGGAACGGCAAACCGGTCGCCGACCCCTCGAGCTTCTTCGCCCCGCCGCACTCTTCTTACACTGCCCAGGTTCCCCGGCTGTTCAGCGAAACCCTGCGGGAGAACGTGCTGCTGGGCGAGGATAAGGGCGAAGAACTGGAGCGCAGCCTCGAGCTGGCGGTGATGGGGCCGGATGTGTCGAGCCTCGAGCGCGGCCTGGACACGCTGGTCGGCACGCGCGGGGTCAAGCTCTCGGGCGGGCAGGTGCAAAGGGCCAGCGCGGCGCGGATGTTCACCCGTGAAGCCGATTTGCTCATCTTCGACGACCTCTCCTCAGCACTGGATGTCGCCACCGAGCGGCAGCTCTGGGACGGGCTTTTCCAAGACCGTGAGGC
Organism: Thermaceae bacterium; assembly: GCA_015478585.1. Classification (GTDB taxonomy): domain Bacteria; phylum Deinococcota; class Deinococci; order Deinococcales; family Thermaceae; genus Meiothermus. The sequence goes on from JADMIM010000007.1 coordinate 65,693, forward strand.
GACCTGTTTGGTGGTAAACCATCGCCGGGTGGCGCTGCAAAGAGCTACCCATATCGTGGTGCTCAAAGACGGGCGGGTGGAAGCTCAGGGCAAGCTCGGTGAGCTGCTAGAAATCAGCCCGGAGATGCGCAAGCTCTGGGACGAGGAGGCGGAGGCGTAAGGCAGAAAGTCGAGGTAGTGAACTATGACCCGGACTGGCCGCAGGTTTTCGAGGGGTTGAAGGCCAAAATCTGGCCGGTGGTCACAGATTTCGCCCTATCCATAGAACACGTTGGCAGTACCTCAGTACCGGGGTTAGCTGCGAAACCGGTGATTGACATGGACATCATCATTCCCTCGCAGGCTGAAATTCTCTTGGCAGTCGAGCGCTTGGCGACTTTAGGTTACGAGCACCGGGGAAATCTGGGCCTCGAGGGCCGCGAAGCCTTTTTCAACCCCCCGGACTTGCCCCGCCATAACCTGTACGTCTGCCTCCAAGGCAGCACCGCCTTGCAGAATCACCTCACCCTGCGCGACTATCTCCGTGCTCACCCAGAAGCCGCTCGAGCCTACGGCGAACTCAAAAAGGATCTCGCCCAAAAGCACACCTACGACATCGGGGGCTATGTCGAGGAAAAGACCGATTTCATCCTAGGGATTTTGGGGCAGCAGGGTTTGAACGCGGAGCAGCTCGAGTCCATCCGCGAAGCCAATCTAAACCCGAAGCGCTAGTGTGAAATAATCTCCTCCCCTGCGACGTAGGAAAGGGCAGGTAAGGTGAATTCCGAGGTCGTCCATTTACTCAAAAAGAAGTGTCATTCTGAGGCCGCCTTTGCCGAAGAATCTGATGCGCTGTCATGGTAGGAATTCAGTGGACGGTAGCGCGTCAGATTCTTCACTACGCTACCGCTCCGCTCAGAATGACATTTTTTTACCTCTATGAATGAGCGACCTTGGCAATCAGAACCAAGCTCACCTTTTGCCAGTCGTAAACGGAAGAATACTACCGTGTGCGCTTGAGCAGATGTTTCGGCAATGTCTGCTCGAGCCAGAAGCGCTAGAGCATAGCTACTGCTCTACCGGAGGTTTTTATGAACGTCGCCCCCGATGTGATGGCCCTGATCGGCAACACCCGCCTCGTCCGGCTCAATAAAGTGACGGCGGGCTTAGATACAACTGTGTTGGCGAAGCTCGAGGGCTATAACCCGGCCATCTCGGTAAAGGATCGCATCGCCCTCTCGATGATTACCGAAGCCGAAAAAGCCGGGCAGATTACCCCCGGCAAAACCGTGCTCATCGAACCGACCAGCGGCAATACCGGCATCGGACTGGCCTTCGTGGGGGCCACCAAGGGCTACCGGGTCATCCTGACCATGCCCGAGACCATGAGCATGGAGCGCCGGGTGGTGCTGCGGGCTTTCGGGGCCGAGGTGGTGCTCACCCCCAAAGAAAAGGGCATGGGCGGAGCCATCGCCAAGGCCAACGAAATCCTCGCCAAAACCCCCAACGGCTTCATCCTGGGGCAGTTTTCCAACCCCGCCAACCCCAAGGTTCACTACGAGACCACCGGCCCGGAAATCTGGCGCGACACCGGCGGCAAGGTGGACGCGCTGGTAGCGGGCGTGGGCACCGGCGGCACTATTACCGGTGCGGGACGCTTCCTGCGCGAGAAAAACCCTAGCATCAAGCTGGTGGCGGTAGAACCCAGCGAAAGCCCGGTAATTAGTGGCGGAACGCCGGGGCCACACAAGATTCAGGGCATTGGGGCGGGCTTTATCCCTGAAGTGTTGGACACCAAGCTACTGAGCGAGACCGTCCAGGTCAACAGCGATGAAGCCCTGGCCATGGCTCAGCGCTTACCCCGCGAAGAGGGTTTGTTGGTGGGCATCAGCTCCGGCGCGGCGGTGGTCGCCGCCCTCAAAGTGGCCCAGGAGCCCCAGATGAAAGGCAAAACCATCGTGGTGATCATCCCCTCCTACGGTGAGCGTTACATCTCGACGGCCCTGTTCGAGAAGTACCGCGAAGAAGCCCAGGCGCTGGTGACGCAGCCAGTATGAATTGGCTAGACCGCCTCAAAGAGGATATCCAGGCCGTGCTGGACAAAGACCCGGCGGCCCGCAGTAGCCTCGAGGTTGCCCTGGTAAGCCCTGGCTTGCATGCCTTGTGGATGCACCGGCTCAGCCATGCCCTGTGGAACTTGGGGTTGTGGCTTCCGGCCCGGCTCCTAGCCCACTGGACGCGGATGCTGACCGGCATCGAGATTCACCCCGGAGCCAAAATCGGGCGGCGGGTGGTGATTGACCACGGCATGGGCATCGTGGTCGGCGAGACCGCCGAAATTGGCGATGACGTGCTAATGTTTCACGGGGTCACACTGGGTGGAACCGGCTTTGGTCGGGGCAAGCGCCATCCCACCATCGGCAGCAATGTGGTGCTGGGAGCCGGAGCCAAGATTCTAGGCCCCATTACCGTGGGCGACGGGGCCAAGGTGGGGGCAGGGAGTGTGGTGCTGCAAAACGTGCCCCCAGGAGCAACCGCCGTGGGCCTACCCGCACGCATCCTCGCGCGCGAACCCCAGGCGGTTTGATACGGCGGCTAGCTTCGTCCCCGGCTTGCATTCGCAGTATCAACGACCCCAGCAACAAGCCAACCAACAGCAGCCCAGACAGCACCAGCCAGCGCGCGCTGATCATTTGAGACTAGACTATCGCGGTCTTCAGGGCCAGGACTCCACTGAGCGGATGAGGTGGCCGGTCTTATCGCCACCCTGAGCACAGCTCCCGGATCTGCCATTGGGCCAAACTTTACGAAAACCGCGATCGGGCCAAGTCTGATAGCCAGCTCTACTCATAACCCGAAAATCCCCCGATGCTGGGGGTTTACCAAGCTGAGGTATTCAGCCGGGTGACGCTGGATAAAGGCCACCACGAAGGGGCACATGGGGATGACCAGCAGGTTTTGCGAGCGTACCTCGTCCAGGGCAAACCGGATGAGCTGGCTGGCGACACCCTGGCCCTCCAGGTTTTGATCCACCTGGGTGTGGGTGAACATGATGGCCCCAGTCACCCGGCGGTATTCCGCGAAAGCCACCACCTTGTCTGCCAGCCGGGCCTCGTAGCGCTCGGCGAGCGGATTGTTCAGCAGATTCAGGTTGGTCATGGCCTCACTGTAGTGCCCTGAAGCTGGAAAGCTGAGGTTTCATGTTACCTTCATGGGTTTGGAGTTTCATAACCTTGCTTATTAGCGAAGGTGCTATTCAAACCCCACCTCGAGCCTGAACCAGCTCGAGGTGTTTTATTTTGAAGGCCCAGCCTTACTTCAACTTCCCAAGTTGGGGTATGGTAAAGCTTATTCGGAGGTCTGAGGTGTTGAAACCCGTTCCTAAGGGGTGGAAACCAGAGCTGTGGGCCAGCCAGCGGCCTTTTGGCATCGGTTTGCAAAAGCCCAATAATTTCCTCGAGGTCTTTCGCGCGGCTGCCGAAAACGCTGACAACGCGGCTTACGCTTGGCGCATCTTGAATGATGGAGTGTGCGACGGCTGTGCTTTGGGCACCAGCGGGATGCACGACTGGACGATTCAGGGGATTCACCTGTGCAACGTGCGGCTGCGGCTGCTGCGCCTGAACACCATGGGGCCGCTGGATATTAGCCTTCTCTCAGACCTCGAAAGTCTGAAGTCCAGAAGCTCTGCCGAGTTGCGGGCCTTGGGCCGCCTGCCCTACCCCATGCGCCGCAAGCAGGGCCAGCCGGGCTTTCGCCGCATCAGTTGGGACGAGGCCCTGGATCGTATCAGCCTGCACATCTGCCGCTCGAGGCCCGAAGGCCTGGGCTTCTACCTGACCAGCCGGGGCACCCCCAACGAGACCTACTACGCGGCCCAGAAGGCGGTGCGAGCCCTGGGAACCAACAACATTGACAACGCCGCCCGCATCTGCCACAGCCCCAGCACCGTGGCTCTCAAGGAAAGCCTCGGGGTAGCCGCCACCACGTGCAGCTACAGCGACCTGATCGGCACCGACCTGATCGTGTTTTTTGGCTCCAACCCGGCAGTCAACCAGCCGGTGTTGATGAAATACCTGTACTATGCCCGCAAAGCCGGAACCAAGATTGTCTGCATCAACCCCTACAAAGAGCCCGCGATGGACAAATACTGGGTTCCCTCCGACCCTGAGAGTGCGATTTTTGGCACCAAGATTACCGACCGGTTTTTTCTGGTCGAGCCGGGGGGAGATAGCGCCTTTATTACCGGGACACTCAAGCATCTGCTCGAGCTTGGCGGAATCAATCAGCAGTTTGTTGACCAGCACACCCAGCATTTCGAGGCGGTAAAAGCCTCCGTTCAGGAGGCGAACTGGCAAGATCTAGAAACCGCGTCTGGGTTGAGCAAAGCCGAAATGCTCGAGTTCGCCCGGATGCTCCAGGAGGCTGACCAAGCCGTGCTGGTGTGGAGCATGGGGGTCACGCAACACGCCGCAGCCGAGGACACCGTGCAGAGCATTATCAACCTGGGGCTGGCCAGGGGCTACTTGGGGCGTGAGGGCTGCGGCCTGATGCCCATTCGTGGACATTCGGGAGTACAGGGTGGGGCCGAGATGGGAGCCTATGCGACGGTATATCCC
>JADMIM010000141.1 GCA_015478585.1 Thermaceae bacterium
AGGTGCCGTCGAAGTTTATAGGGGGTGGTTCTGTGGGCGGATTTGAGTTGATCGACCGCCGACCAGTAGGGGCATTTGCGGAAATAGTGTAGCTGTCTGCTGTTCAGACTGTGATTCTTACGCAGCCGAGTAACGAAGTGCCAACCTTGCTCACGGATAAAGCAGCACCTTGGACCAGGAGTCAAAGAGGATCTACTCCGGTTGGATACCCAGCCACTTGGCTTGTGGCAACAGCTGTAGGGCCAGGCTATGTTTACTGCTTTTATCTTTACCCCGGTATAGATGTAGCCCCACCGGCAAACTGACCTGACCGTTGCTCCAGATCAGCAACACCACTTGTATCCCCAAGATGAAGCCTCCGGTCTTGGGATCCTTGAGCTTGAAGGTGTAGCCTAGCTGAGCGGTGAACTTTTGCAGGGTGGTGTCATCCAGAATCAGGTGACCACCCGGAGAATCAGGTGACCACCCGGTTGGATCAGCCTGAGCACCAGGCGTTGGAGAATCGCTATAGCGGAAACCGCGATAGTAACTGAGTATGCCCAGTCAATAAGCGATTGAGGGTGTCGTAGGAGATGCCTTCGACTGCATCAGCCAGACCTACACAGGCACTGTTGGAAACTGAAACCAGCAAGGCTTGGAGGTACGAAACTATCGGTGCTAGACTCATCTCGGGCCTTCTGTGGCCGCAGGAAGCCCTATTTTATCGCCCTACCCTTCAGCAAAATACTCATGGGCTCCATCATCATGAAGACCGCTGTGAGCAGTTAGTCAAGCTATTTCCAGCAGCCTCTTCAGCGTGTAGACTAACCCCTCGGTATGGCAAACACTGAACGTACTTACATCATGGTCAAACCCGACGGCGTGCGCCGGGGCCTCACCGCCGAGGTTATCGGGCGCATCGAGCGCAAAGGCTTTCGCATCGTAGCCCTGAAGAAAATGGTGATTCCCCAGAGCCTGGCCCAAACCCACTACGGCGAACACCAGGGCAAGCCTTTCTTCGACGGGCTAGTCAAGTTCATGACCTCCGGGCCGGTGGTGGCAATGGTGGTGGAAGGCCCTGGCTCAATAGCCGAGATGCGCCGCCTGATGGGAGCCACCCGCCCCTGGGAAGCTGCCCCTGGAACCATCCGCGCCGACTTTGCCACCACCGTTGACGAGAACATCATCCACGGCTCGGACGGCCCCGAGAGCGCCGAGCGGGAGATTGGGCTGTTTTTCAAACCCGAAGAGATAATCGGCTAAAACCCTCACCCCTCAGTCCCCTCTTCCACCGGGAGAGGGGATGTTTGATGGTCAGTCTGGTTGGGGGTTAGTGGGTTGTGGAAGCCTTGCGGGGCAACCACGTGCAGGCCGTCTTTAATCAGGCGAACTTGATACAGCGATTGGGGCTCGAGCAGCTCCCCGTCTACGTGGGCGGCTACCGGACGGTCAAAGCTTACCCTGAACTCCTTACCAGAAAACTGCTGAATTCTCGGATCTAGAACGTGCTTGCCCTGGAGCAGCTTGGGCAAGATACCCAGCACCCCCAGCTTGCTGAACTCTCCCGCCACCACCCCCGCCAACATTCCATCGGTATGCACTGCGCCGGGAGCGATGGGAATGCCCCCACCATAGGTTGAAGAGTTCATCAGGGCTCCGAGCAGGGCTTTGCCCTCATAGAGCACTTGCCCGCCCGACTCCAGTCTCAGTATGGGGAGAGAAAGCTCTTTTAGTACAGCAAAAATCGAGAAAAGATAGCGGGGCATCCCAGTCAGAAAGTTGGGGGCGCTGAGGGCTTTGCGGGCTACGGCTGCATCGAAGCCAAAACCCAGGCTGGCCCCGAAGGGATGGTCGTCTACATACCCCAAATCCACGGTGCCAGCTTGACCCTGAAAAGCCAGTTGCAAAGCGGCTTCCAGCCCCATACCTTTGAGCCCCACCATGCGGGCGAAGTCGTTGCCGCTGCCGATGGGAACCACGCCCAGAATCTTGTCGCTGCCTGCCAGGCCGCGAATCACCTCGTGTACGGTTCCATCGCCTCCCACCGCTACCACCCGGCTATGGGGCACAGCCTTTTGGGTAATCTCTATGGCATGACCGGGAGCCTGGGTGAGAACGACCTCGAGGGGCTGTTCACCGGCTAGTCTTCGGGCGGTCTCGCTAATTTGCGGGGCCAAGTGAGCCACCCGGCCCCGTCCGGCGGCGGGGTTGATAACCAGGGTAATCAAGTTACTCATTGCGCTTTGCCACAGCATACTATAGGGCCAAGAGCAAAGGGCGGAGAGCCAAACGCCAGACGCAAGACGCTAAACGCCGAAGGCAACAGCAAAATATAAAAGGCAAAAAGCTGCACCAGGACGGCATAATTGCCTTTCAAGAAACACCGTCCGGGGCGAAAACTGCTTTTGGGTATTGGCTATCGTTAGGGGTTACCGGTCACGGCCATCACCCCTCACCAGAACCCTTCCAGCCGGTGCTACAATCCGGCTATGACCCGGCCTTTTGCCCAGGCCCACCTGTCCCAGCTTGCTGAACTACTCTCCTGGATGGATCAGGAACCCCAACGCAAGACCTTGGCTCCTGAAGCCCGCACGCCCGAGGGTTTGTGGTGGGAAGTGTTGGCGGGTGAAGGGGAAAAAGCCTGGGTGTGGCTCGAGGAGGGCAGGGTTCAGGGCTATGTCTCGCTGGTTCCCTTTTGGGACGGGGCAGCTTTGGAAGGCCCTCTGGTTCGCGGGGGTGACGGGAAAAGGCTGCTCGAGCACGCGGTCAAAAAAGCCAGAGCCGAGGGCTATCCAACGCTCTATGCTTTCCCCGAGCGCAGCAACCTCTACGCTTGCAAATTGCTCGAGGCGGTGGGTTTTTCCCCCGAGCACACCACCTATTTTTACGTCACGGGCCGTACCGACTTGTACTATCCAGTTCCAGTGGGGTATCGAATCGGGCGCTGCGAACCGTGTGATCCTGAAGTCTACCGCGACCTCTATGGTCGGGCTGAAGATGGCTGGAGCATGCGTTTGGGCTGGACAGACGAGGAGTTACGCCAGCACTTTGTCGGTTCGGATGTGGTGCTGTTCATGGCCTATCAGGGCCTGGTGCCGGTGGGTTTGGTCGAACTCGAGATCGAAGGCAGCGAGGCCGAGGTGGCCTACATTGGCGTGGTGCCCGAAGCCAGGGGGAAAGGTCTGGGCCGGGCTTTGCTGGGCAAGGCTGCGGCTTATGCCTTTGCCGATCCTCAAGTCCAGACCCTCAAGGTGCGCGCACACGACCACGAAAAATCTGCCCAGGAACTGTACAAGCGCCTGGGTTTGGTAGAGCGAGAGTGTATCGTGACCTATGCCCTCGAGCTGGCCCGTAGCTAAAACCCTGGACACCGAAGGAATAGAGCGGCCTGGCCCACCTAGAGCGGTTTTCATAAGGACTCTGCTCGGGTAGCTGTTTTATCGCGGGTAGACTGTACGGATGAGCCTATCCTCACAGGGAACCCGTCGCATCCGAGTCGGATGTGAGCTGACCTATAACTTGCCCCTGGCGGCTCCGCTAATGTTTGCCCTCGAGCCCCTCGAGCACCCTGGGCAGCGCGTTCTACAAACACACCAAAGTTTTGAACCCCGGCCCGAAACCTTCAGCACTTATCAGGATAACTACGGTAATCGGATTTGGAGGCTGCTTGCGCCTGCTGGAGAATTTCGCCTGCACCACGATATGGTGGTCGAAGTCTCGGCAGCCCTGGATGCGGTATACCCCGAGTTGCGCAAAATACCGGTTCAAGACCTGCCCAGCGAGGTCATTGTCTACACCCTGCCTAGCCGCTACTGCCCATCCGACTTGTTTATTGCCGAAGCCTGGGCCTTATTTGGTCACGTCACCGATGGTTGGCCGCAGGTACAAGCGATTTGCGACTGGCTGCATACGCATATCGAGTACAGCCCAGGGAGTGGCTCGAGTACGAGCGCTCTCGAGGCTTTCCAGAAGAAGCGAGCGGTGTGCCGCGACTTTGCCCACCTGGGCGTGAGCTTTTGCCGTGCTCTGAGTATCCCAGCCCGTTATGTATGTGGGTATCTGCCGGAGATTGGGATAGAACCGGATGCTTCGCCGATGGATTTTCATGCCTGGTTTGAAGCCTATTTAGGCGATGGCTGGCATACTTTTGATGCACGCCACAATACCCCTCGGACTGGGCGGGTGTTAATTGCTACTGGCCGAGACGCTGCCGATGTGGCCTTTAGCACTATCTACGGAGCCACCCAACTTATATCCATTTGGGTCTGGGCCGAAGAAGGTTAGGCGTACCATTCTCATTGCACGGTGTGCAATAATAGAAAAAGAAATAGGCCAAAGACAGACGATCTAAGGTTCAAAACCCATTACAGCAACCGGCTGTTGCGGGAGTTCAAATGTCTGTAGGCTCAGATCGGCCTTCGGGAATTGAAGATTCGCCGCCTAAGCCAAAGAGGCTCGAGATGGATAAATCCAAGCCAACCCCTACTCCGCCCAAGCCCAAACCGTCTGGCGAAGCCAAATACAGCCAGGCTGAAATCAACAATCGCGCTATGGGTTTGTATTTCAAGCGTTACGAATTGCGCCCCAACGAGATGGGAGCCCTCAACCGGCAGGCCACCCTGTTTTTGGCCGAGTGCATGAAGCAGGCTACTGAAGAAATGGGGCCAGCTATAGATTTTGGCAGCGGCGGAGAAATTACACCTGTGGAGGTGAGTACAGAGGTGCAGGCTCTGATTGACCGCTTGGCTTCACTGAAAGCCAGCCCAAAAGAAAGGGCCAAACTGATCCGCTTTAGAGATTAGAGTGGTTTTCAGAAAGCAGCCTGCACAGATCAAATGCCCTCGAGGGTATGTTTTTTGCTGATTCATTCAGGGGTGGCGCTCCACCCAGGCATAGGCTGTGGCCATTGCCCTGGCCAGGGTTTGCGCGTTGGGTGGGTTTGCTAGCAGCTCATCCAGATTGGCTTCAGCGATGTTTTGCAGAGGCTGCGCCGTGGGTTCGTCCCCTGCGAAGCGCATCGCCGAGCCTTCGGCCTTCCAGCGCGGCCAGTTTGCGGGCTGGGCCAGGTGAAATAATTCGTGGCGCAGGGTGCGCTCGAGGCTTCCCCTGTCCAGCAAAATTTGCAGCCGCTGGGTGTCTATCCGGCTTTTCCCTCGGTCAGAAACGGCCATGACGAACCAGGGGAGTCGGGTAGTGCGGGTATACGACTTCAGGTCGGGGTGAATTACCACCGTGACGGTTGACGGTATCTTTAGCCCGGAGAGCTCGAGGTCGCGGCGGGCTTTTTGCAGAATCTGGAAAACCTGGGGCAGAAGCTGATGGTCGGCGCTCGAGGCCGTTTGTACCCTGAAGCCGGGGCTTTTAGTGGCCTGCCAGGTTTGGGCCAAGACCAAGGAAAGCAGCAGGGCCATAGCCAAGGCCGTTGCCCTGTGCATCACTCCGTCACCTGCAAAGTCCGAACTGTGCCCACCCCGCGCACTTCCGGCTCGTACATCAGCCAGGCTTGGGTGGGCAGCGCGGTAAAACTACCGGGGGTCTCGGCCCGCATGATGTAGGTGAAGGTCACGGGGCCATCCAGGTAGCTGAAGTAGAAGTCTACTCGGCTATCGTGAATCTCGCGCCCATCGAACCAGTAGTTCCAGCCGTAGTAGTTGTCGCCGTAGGGCGACTCGACCCCGGCCACGCGGAAAGAATTGTCGTTTTCGACCACGCTCAGACCCGCCGGGGTGGGCTCTTCCAGGAGCACGTAGCGTACCGTGCCCTTCTCGGGCCGCAGGGTCAGCGTGACCAGCACGTAGTCGCCGCTCTTGAGGGGGCTACTCAGTGGGCTACGGGTGTACACATAGCGCTGGTTGGCAGCATCGTATTTGGCGCTGAGCTTTTCGTACTGCCGGGCTACCCGCAAGCCTTTGTATTCGGGGTTGAGATAGCTCCGCTCGGAGAAGTAGCCCACGCTGCCGCTGGCGAAAAGTGGCGTATCCGAGGCGATTTGCACCGTGTTATCGCCCTTTTGCAAGCCATCCAGGGGAAGCTCGAGACCCTTCGGCCCCACCGTGACCGACTGCTCCTGCCCGTTGATGCTGACCTGCACACTGCTCTCGCCGGGTTGCTCGCCCCTGGTCTTGGCAAGTTCCAAAGCTGCTACAACCACCGCCGCGGTGTCCTTGGTGGAGACCCAGTGCGCTCCTTTGCGCTCTATCATCAGCCAGTTGACGATTTTGGGAATGAGTGGGCTATCCGGGCGCAGATGGGCCAGGGCTTCTAAACCCCGTGCAGTAGCTTCAACCCGGTCATCGTTCCAGGCGTAAGGATAAGTTTGGACATCCCAGTAGGCCACCCCTTCACGCTCGGTAAGCCCTTGCAACAATAGCTCGAGGGCTTGGTTGGCCTTGGCCGTGTTTCCCTCCCGCAAGTAGGCCAGGGTAATGAGCGAGAGGCCGTAAGGGGTGAGGTCTTTGGCCTTCAGAAGTGCTTCCAGGTCGCTCGGTTTGGAACCTCCTGAAAGGGCCAGCGC
>JADMIM010000008.1 GCA_015478585.1 Thermaceae bacterium
AAATATCCCCTTCGGGTAGCGCCAGCCACACCACCCGCCAGGTTTCGGCCTCGAGGCGATTCATCCACTGGGCCAGCAGCACGCTTTTGCCGTAGCCATAGGGAGCCTCGAGCCAGACCACATAGCCCGACTCCTCGGGCAACAGCCTCAGCAAACGGGGCCGCTCGAGGAACAGGGTGCTGGGTTTAGGGCGAAGTCCAATCACGAAGGGCGGCTCCACCCCTAGTTTAGCCAACCTGTGGGTTTTTCAGGGGGCATTTGCGCTTTGCATAGGGGCTATTCCCTCACAAATTAAGCACCAATTAAGTCCTGGTTCGATATGTTAAAAACAGTTTTCATGAACAAGCGCCCAGCACTGAATTGCTTGTGGAGATTGTGGATGCTTGTTCGTGGAAACTGCGATATACCAAAACCTCCCTGCCACACGTGCTCAAGAGCCTCTTTTGAGCAAAAAGGGTACTCCTATGAAAAACCTGGCTACTGTAGCGCTATAGTCATATCCAAGAAACTATGTCTACCCCAATGCCCCCCAACCGCAAATCCCACTTGAAGGCATTGGGCCATCGCCTGCGTAAGGAGTTTATCGCCGAACAGCAGCAAAGCTTGCCCTGGTGGGCTTTGCTGGCGGGTCTGGTGCTTTTTATGGGTCTGGGGTTGTTGCGCTCGACTCCTTACATTCGGGCACTGGAGAACGAGGGCATTGACCGGGTGATGCAGTGGAGCCGCCCCTACGGCCTGGAAAAGCAAAATCCTGTGGCTCTGGTAGAAATCAATCAGGAAACCTATACCCGCTGGGGTGAGCCCACCCGGCTGCCCCACGACCGGCTGGCTGCGGTGTTGGTTGGGGTGGCCCGCTATCATCCTCGAGCGATCGTCTTCGACTTCGACCTGGCTGCAGCTAGGCTGGATACCCCCAGAGCGCAAGGGCTCTACACCTATCTGGGAACCGAGCGTTTGCAACAGGTCTTGCGCGAATATGGCTGGGGGCAAGGCCAAGATTATCCCCCGCTGGTGTTGATGCGCACCTTTCGCCACACCACCTTGACTTGCGTGCGCTACTCGAGGCTCCTCGACGACCCCCAGATTGCCGCCAACCCCCACGTGGCTTTTGCTGCTCCTACTTTTGTCAGCGAGGGTGTGGTGCGCTTCTGGCAGTTTTCTACCCAGCGCAGTGACCTCAAGTCTTGCGGCCAGGTTTCGGCTGGGGTGCTGCCCTCGCTGCCTTCCGAGCTACCCTCGGTGCAGCTACTGCTGCTTTGGCTTGAGCAGGGTTTGCCCGCTGCCGCCCTTTACGAAAAACTGAAGAGCTGCCAGCAGGGCGCAGACTGCTCGTTGCGGTTGGCTGGACACCCCCTCGATTTGAGCGGCAAGGGCGACCAGGGCCAGCAGCGGGTGATTTATAGCCTGCCCTGGGACTCTGGCGGTGCGGTGCGCTACCCGGCCTATGCCCTCGAGAACCCCCAGAGCTACACCGCCTGGCCCCCGCTCGAGGCCCTGCAAAACCAGGTGGTCTTCGTGGGCAGCACCTTTCAACCCAGCGCAGACTGGTATCGCACCGCGCTGGGCAATATGCCGGGGGTTTGGGTGCTGGTCAATGCCTACTATTCGCTGCGTGATTCGGGCCAGCTCAGGCCGCTAGGCTGGGGCTGGCGGTTGCTGCTAGGTGGCGTGCTGCTGGGAATATATGCCCTCTTGCGGCACTGGCTCAAGCTGGCCTGGACGCGCAAGCTGATGGGCTATACCCTGCTGGTGGTAGCGGTATATGTGGGTACGCTTTTCTCGCAGCAGGCTTTGTGGGTGGACGTGGTGTTGATGCTTTTCACCCTGCAAATTGTCGAGCGGGTGGTGGGCTGGGTGGCCTCGAGGCAAAAAGCCCTCGAGGCCAAGAAACAGGAGGCGGTGGCATGAAATGGGGTTTGGGCGTTTTGCTCCTGCTGGGTTTGGCGCCAGGTCAACGCTGTTCGGAGCCCATCTATGTCATTACCAACGCCGATTTACGCTGGCTGGCGGGAAGCAACACCCTGAGTATCGCAGCCGGCAAAACTGCTGCGGCCTGCCAAGGAGATACCCTCGAGGCTGTGCACGACGCGCGAATTAGTTTTGGCTACGCTGCGGGCCAGCCGCAAAAGCGCAACCTCAAAGCCGGAGAACGGCTAGTTATTCAGATGCCCCGCTCGGCCCCGCCAGTGGTCAAAGGGTTGGCCGCCACGCTCGGAGACAACCTCAAAAATCTGGCTCAGCGCTGGTTCGGTGGTGCAACCGCCCAGCCCGTAGAAGCTGCCAGCCGGGGGGATGAAATCGCCAAGCGGGAGGTCTATCTTCCCCTGCTGGTGCTGGGTCACAACCGTTTGCTGGCGGGAGCCACTCAGGTGATGCTCCCTTACGCCGAGGCTGCTGCGCCTTATACCCTGACCCTCAGTCAGAACGGTCAGACCATCGCTCAGGCTCATAGCCAGACCTACAACCAGGTTCTGATTTTGCCCTTGGCTCAGCCCTTGCCCGCTGGGCAGTACAGCCTGCGCCTGGAATCGGGCAACGGCAGCGTGGCAGTAGAAGACTTGCAGGTGGTGACCCAACTCCCGGCCCTACCCGCCGAACTCGCCGGGAGCCAGCCCAAAGAGGTGTTTTACACCCTCTGGCTGGCCCACCAGCCTGGCTGGGCCCTCGAGGCTTTGCAGCGGGCCTATGGTTTGCAGGGCGATTATCCTGTTTTGGGGTTGCTGGTCACGCTGATGACCCCCCTCACGCCCGAAGAAGAGCGCCTCATGGGCGACAACCTCGGAGGTTAGGGTGCGCTGGGCCTGGCTGTCAGGTTGGCTGTGGGGGCTGGCGCTGGCCCAGGGCTTGTACCAGGGCCACCTGGATCACCTCGAGTTCGTGGGGCCAGACTGCCCCAAAACCCTGCCCACTGCGCTCGAGGCAACCCTGGTGGTTTCCTTCGAGCAACAGGGCTACTTGCTGGGGCCGGAGCTCATATCCAGCCGCCTCGAGGGCGCTGTCCTCACCTCGCCGCTATCGGGTCAGCCTCAGTTTCAAGTGAGGTTCCAGACTCCGCCCAACCAGGCCACCCTCGAGGCCGACCTGGTGCTCAAAACCCCGCTTCAGGGCTGTAGCTTGCAGACGGCCCATTTGCAACTACAAGCCGTGGATGACCGTGCAGCTTCGCAGTGGCTCGAGCTAGGAAAAAACGAGTACGTAGCCAACCTGGCCTTGGCTCAGGGGAAGGTGAAAGAGGCTGCGGAGGCATTTGCTCGGAGCCAACCTCTGAGTCAGAGCTTGCGCGGGGAGGTGGGCTTGGTTTGGGAGCAAGACACCTTATATGCCCTTACTTTGGAGCGTCTGGGGCGGGGTGCTGAAGCATTCCCGCGGTATCAAGAGGCGGCCACGCATCTGGCTGGGTTGCTGGGCGAGCGTGACCCCAACACCCTTACCGCTCGGTTGGGGGTGGTCTCTACCCTGATTGGGCTAGGCCGACTCGAGGAAGCCCTACCTCTGGCGCGTGCTCTGGCGGCCCAAACCGAACAGGCCCTTGGCCCCGGCAGCCTACAAACCCTCAATGCCCAGCGCAACCTGACGAATGTCCTCAACAGTCTGGGACAAAATGAGGAAGCCCTGCAAATCTTCCGCCAGATTTATGCTCGAGCCCTGGAAACCTACGGGCCATCGAGCCCTATCACTTTCAGCGAACAAAGAGCCCTGGCTGGAGGGCTGCTGATGGCTGGGTATCCGCAAGAAGCCCGCACACAGTTGCTCGATTTATACCAGCATACCCCTAAAGAACTGGGAGCTGACCACTACGAGACCCTCAGAACCCTGGAAGAACTCGCCAAGGTGTCCTCCCAACTGAAGCAGCCCAGCGATGCCCTGAAGTTTCTCGAGCTGGCCCAGATAGGCTGGGGGAAACGCCTGGGCCAGGATAACCAGACCAGTCTAAGGTTGCTGGGAAGCCGGGCTTTAATTCTCTGGCAACTGGGCCGCAGAGCCCAGGCCAAGCCGCTTTATGCTCAGACTATCGAGGCCATGGAGCGCCTGCGCCAACAGCCCCTCCCTCCCGAAGAACGCCGCCGCCTGCTGAGTGAAAACCTGGTGACCTATCAGAATTATATGCTGCTTTTGGAAGAGGAGGGCGACCTCGAGGAGCTGTTTCGGGTATCCGAGTTGGTCAAGGGACGAACCCTGCTCGATACCTTAGCCAGTGGGCAAGCCGTGCTGTTCGCAGATTTGCCTGCCGAGGCAATAGCTCGGCTGGAGGGCTACATCCAACGCTTCGCTGCTCTCGACCAAGAGCTGCTCACCGCCCAAGAACCCCAAGCCAGCCAACTATTAGCCCAGCGGCTACGGCTTAACCAGGACTACGCGCAGTACCAGCAAACCCTCGAGGGCCAGTATCCCCGTTATGCCCAGCTCAACCACCCCAACCTTCTGGGGGCCCAGCAGGCTACGCAGGTCGTTCCCAACGACACGGCTTTTGTCAGCTATATAGATCTCGACGAGTTGATGCTGATTCTGGTCATAACCCCCCACCAGCTCAGCGCTATAGCGGTCTCTCTGCCCCCCAAATTCCAGGAAACTGTGCGAGCCTACCGGCAACTGCTTTCCACACCCGATGGCGCTCTGGGTCTAGAACGGCGGGGACAGCGGGTGTATCAGCTAAAAGATGGCTCCTTCGGGCTGTACTTGACCCGCGACCCCCCGCCGCCAGGAGCAGTGCGGGTTGGAGACTGGAGGGTGCTCAGCAAGGAACTCAGCCGCTTGCTGATCGAGCCGGTGCAATCTGCTCTGGCGACCTCCCAGCACCTGATTATCTCCCCCGATGGCCCCCTGGCCTTTTTGCCCTTCGAGACCCTGCAACTCGGCGGCAAGCTGTTGCTCGAGCGGTACAGCCTGAGCTACAGCCCCTCGCTCTCGGTGTATGCGGCCCTCCAGGAACGTGCCCGGCAGTTGCGCCAACTGCCGCGAAGCGGAGGGTTGCTGGCCCTGGGCAACCCCGCCTACAATCCTCAGGTACTTCCTACTAGCAACACCTCGCGTTCGCTGCTGAACACTTTGCGTGAGCATAACTTTCAGTGGGCGGCACTGCCGGGTACGGCTCGAGAAGTCACTGCTGCAGCCCAGATTTTAACTCCAGCGGCTGAGGTTTGGACGGGAGCCGAGGCCAGCTTGTCGGCCCTGCAAACCCTCAGCCAGAGTGGAGGTCTCGCCAACTACCGCTATTTGTTGCTGGCTGCCCACGGCTTCGTCAACCCCGATGCGCCCGAGGAGGTGGCGGTCTTGCTCAGTCCCAGCTCCCATAGTGACGGTGTGCTGGACTTGAGCCAGGTGCTCGAGCTGCGGCTACAAAGCGATTTAGTGATCCTCTCGGCTTGTGAGACCGGGTTGGGACAACAGGTGCAGGGCGAAGGGGTGGTGGGCCTGGCCTACGCTTTTTACGTGGCGGGCAATCTCGACACCGTGCTAACCCTATGGAACATCAATGATGCCAGCAGCTCGGGTTTTTCACCCCGTTTGCTCGAGCACCTTAAAGCCGGTCTATCGCCCGAGGAGGCGCTGCGTCAGACCCAGCTCGAGTTCTTGCATCAACCCCAATTGGCCCATCCAGCCTACTGGGCGGCCTTCGTGCTGTACTGATTTGCAGGAGCAAGAGGGTTTAACCTGGCTGCCAGGAATCCAGGGCATTAGCAAACCCCTCGAGGTTGGGGGGTTCGTAGGTTTCGACCTCTTTCCAACGCTCTTTTACGCTGCGGTGCAGGTCGTCAAAGTTCTCTCCTACCACCCGGTTAATCGAGCCTAGCAGCCGGAAAATTCCCCTGGGCCTGCCCCTACCACAACTCGTTTATTTTGAAGAGTGCTATAGAAATCCCCTATCCAGCCTCGACCCGACTTCGAGTCATAACCTTGGCGAGGTTTTTTAGCTCCTCTCACTATCGCGGTTTCCGCTATTTTTGCTACTACTCATGGCGGCCAAAAGGAGCTTGGTACAGTCTTTCTAACGGATTAGACTGTCCTATTCTTTCTGAAAACTGCTCTAGAGGGATTGAAGCTCTAGTGGGTGGATACCCGCATAGTCTTTATCTATCTGAAATCGGTATTATGCGGTCTGCTTGCCAAAGCGCCGCTCGATGTAGTCTTGCACCAACTGCATAAAGTCGGTAGCGATAGTCTCACCCTGCAAGGTGGTTGCTAACTGGCCGTCTATGTATACCGGAGCCCTGGGGTGTTCGCCCGTGCCGGGCAGCGAAATTCCGATATCGGCGTGCTTGGACTCTCCAGGACCATTCACTACACAACCCATTACCGCTACCTTGAGGTTTTCTACGCCAGGATACTGCTTGCGCCAGGCCGACATCCCCTCGCTCAGCTGCCTCGAGACCTGTAGTGCCAATTCCTGAAAAAAACTGCTGCTGGTGCGCCCACAGCCGGGGCAACTGCTCACCGTGGGGGCAAACTGGCGGATACCCAGTGCTTGCAAGATCTCTAGCGCGGCCTCGACCTCGCGGGTGCGGGTCTCGCCCGGAGCAGGGGTGAGCGACACCCGGATGGTATCGCCGATGCCCTCCGACAGCAGGGGGGTCAGGCCTGCCGCCGAGGCCACGATGCCCTTGGTTCCCATGCCCGCCTCGGTCAGACCCAGGTGCAGCACGGCATCGGTGCGTCGGGCCAACTCCCGGTTGACCTGCCACAAATCCAGGGCGTTGGAAATCTTGACCGAGAGTACGATTTTCTCTGGCTTCATGCCGTACTTGAGCGCCCACTCCTGCGAGCGCAGCGCCGACTCCACACAGGCCTCGAGCATAACCTGATGGGCATCCTGGGGTTCAGGGTTCTTGGCATTGGCATCCATCAGCTCGGTCAGAAGCCCTTGGTCGAGCGAACCCCAGTTCACCCCGATGCGCACTGGCTTATCGAGTTCGACAGCCACCTCGCACATGGTCTTGAAGTTGGGGTCTTGCTGCTTGCCTTTGCCTACTGTGCCCGGATTGATGCGCAGTTTATCGAGAGCAGCCGCCATCTTGGGATATTTGCGCAGCAACAGATGGCCATTGAAGTGAAAATCTCCCACCAGTGGAGTGGTAAACCCCAGCGCCAGCAGACGTTCCTTGATTTCCGGTACGGCCTGAGCGGCATCTTCGTCGTTAACCGTGATGCGCACGATTTCCGAGCCCGCCCTGGCCAGGGCTGCGATCTGGGCAACGGTAGCGGTGATGTCGGCAGTGGCGGTGTTGGTCATGGATTGGACACGCACTGGATGGTTACTGCCCATGGGTACATTGCCAATCCAGACAGTTGGGGTCTTGCGACGCTTCATAGCGTTATCCTAAGCCAGAGGGGTTAGAGGGATAGTGGCCTGAAGGAGAGAAAGCGGGGGTGCGAGTTAGCCACGCTGGGGGTGAGTGGAGAGTTCCCTGGCGACCCAGGTCACTGGAACCGAACCAAATTCCAGAAGCTTGTCGTGGAAGGCTCGAAGCTCCCCACCGAGTTTCTCTCGCAAATCTCTTATGGCCTGCGTTCCCAGCCAGTACATCAGCCGGGTGGCTGGATAAAGCGAGTTGCGGGCGGTTTCCGACCAGGCTCGCCCTGCGGCTATCCCCACTTCCTCGCGGTAGAAAGCCCGCATCTGCTCTAAGTTCCAGACCCCTCGGTGCAAGCGAAGATCCCCCAGGCACATCGCAGCGTTGCGCAGCTCGGCGTGCTTGAGTACCAGCCACTCTCTGGGGGTATAGAAGTTTTCGGCCTCCAGCATCAAATCCTGCACGTAGCAGGCCCAACCTTCAATCATTGTGCCGCCCGAGAGCATTGCAATCCCCGCAGCGCAATCCGTTCCGACCAGCCGTCCTAGGCGAACCTGCGAAGCCCTGGCCCTGGCATTTTGGGTGTGGTGGCCGATAGAGCCGTGGTGAACGACGTGGGTAATCTTGATGGTAGCGAAGTTTTGACCGCGCAGATAGGCATTGACATTGTCTCCAGGAGGGAAAACCCAATAGACGCTGCCACTCGAGGCCCGGCCTGCTGGCGGCGAGCGATAAAATAAGAAATATAAATCCCCGGCGATACCCCTGGCCCACTCCGGCAAAATCTGGAAGCTCAGGCTGTAGTCTCGAGCTGGAGTCACCAATCCTGCTGCGTCAGCCTGCTCGAGCGCCCGCTGATTCCACCGCTCATAGGTCGGAATCACGTCCTCCAGCGCGGGATGCTCGTTTTCTAAGGCTGCCAACTGCTCTCGCCAGTCTCGAGATGGGTCGAGTTGGGCCGCCATCCCTGCGAGTTCGTTGCGGTAGCGCTGGAAGCCCTCTAGCGCCAACACTTCGGCTTCTTGGGGGCCAAGGGGCAACCCGTGGGCCTCACGCATCAGGAACTCGAGGTATTCCTCGCCACAAGCGGGGTTGGCCTGGGAGTGAGACTCCAGACCCGCTGCGAAAGAGCGGATCGCTTGAATTGCAGACTGTGTGGGCCGCTCGAGCTGTTCCGACCAGAACCGGTGAAGCCGCAGCCCCTGGTCTAGCAGCCGACCCAGCGCACTGCACTCGAGTCTCGCCCGCTGCACCCAATCGGCGGGAATCGCCCGATTGGCTAACCACTGTTGGCCCGACTTCAGGAAATCGGGGATGGCCCCTAGCCTTTGCCGCAAATCTTCGGGATTGCGCGGCGGGTCGCTCGGCAGCAGCAGTGAAATCAGGCCGAAGGCGACTTCGCCCGTGAACCAGGCCGGATTGTGGTAGCGCGGGCGTTGCTGCAACTCGCGGATGGCGACGCGGATTTGCGCTTGTAGCATTTGGGTTTCCAAGCGCTCAATGCTCGAGTTTCCGGGCGGGAGCTTATCACTTTCCTGACGCAATTCTTCCAGGGTCAAACCTTCGCGCTCGATAGCCCCTGCATCGGCAGGTGGGAGGCGATGGTCATGACCGTCCAGCCCCATAAAAGTCGCGTCCACCGGTCGAAACTCGGTGTACAACTTCAGAAATCGCTCGAGCAGGGCCTGCGAACTCACCTCCTTGCTCCTTTGGGGAGAGCGGATGGCAAATCCACCCAGCGCCGCTCAAAGTGGGCCTGCACGATGGCATCCACCACCTCTTGGCTTTTGGCCCCGTCGTAGAAGGTGCATTCCTGGGGGGTATGGTCTAAAATCTCGTCCACGAAATGCCGCACCAAATTGCGGTAATAGAGTTCGGGCCAGGGGGTGTGCAGGTCGGTTCCGGGTGGATAAGCCCAGACCGGCAGCTCGACTTTTTTGAACTCCACCTGGTTGGGCGTGGCGAAGTGCAGGGTCTCAGCCACCCCGAACTCAGTGACCAGCCGAGCCACCGCCGCACCCTTGGAGCCATAGACCCGCAGCTCCACGCCGGGATAGTTGCCCACCGCGATATACGAGGTTTGCAGCATCCCGTGTGCCCCTGATGCAAACTCGGCAATCGCCACCGTGCCGTCCTCGACCTCGATGCGCTGGAGGTCTTGGCCGTAGCCCCGCACCACCCGCTCGGGCACGAAGTTCTGCATGGTCGAGGCCACGCTTTTGTACTCCCCTACGCACCAGCGTACCAAGTCCAGCAGGTGCGAGCCGTAGCCTACGATGCTGCTGGGAATCAGCTTGTTCCAGTCGGCTCCTTCGGGCACTTGCCGCAGTGGAAAATAGGGGTCGAGGAACTGGGAGTTTTGCTCGAGGCCGTGTACGTGGAAGATCTGACCCAGTCTGCCCTCGGCAATCCACTTTTGAATCTGCCGGATGGCAGGTGAGTAGCGGAAGGTGAAACCCAGCTTGGTACGCACGCCTTTTTCTTCCGCGGCTTTGGCGATGGCGAAGGCATCCTTGGCCTCGCGGGCCAAAGGTTTCTCGCACAGTACGTGTTTCCCAGCCTCAATGGCCGCATAGCTGAGGGGCAGGTGGGTGTCGGTGGGGGTACACACGTCCACCATCTCCACCTCGGGGTCGGCCAGGAGTTCACGGTGGTCGGTATACACCTTCTCAATACCGAACTTCTCGGCCATGGCCTGTGCCCGCTCCGGCACGATGTCGCAGATGGCAACCAAGCGGGCACGCTCAAAGGCAGCGTAGCCGGGCAGGTGGGCCTTCTCGGCCCAGGCGTGGGCTCCCAGCACCCCCACGCCGAGACGTTTGTCGCTCATGGCAACTCCTTTGCGATGCTGCGGACGTAAGCCTCGAGTTCGTCGTAGTTGTGAAAGCCCAGTTGGCGCTCGCCGCGCTCGATTTCAAGAATCATCTCCGAGAGCTTCTCTACTAGCCGGGTATCCGCCCCCGCCGCCTTCCCGTAGCGGATCAGGTGTGAACTCATGTCCCCGACCTCCGAGGGCCGCTGGCGGTAGACGATATCCCACCAAATGCCCGAGCCTTTCTTCTTGAACTCGTGTTGATTGGGCTGCTGGTCTTTTTTGAGCAGCCACATGGCGTGGTTGATGTTGTCAAGCAGCTTCTGTGTGTCCGCCGGGGTTTTGGGCTTGTAGTTGGCGGGGTCGAAGAAGTCGAAGGCTTCCACTGTGATTCCATTGGCTTCGGCGATTTCCAGCGCCTCTCGCACCACCGCACCCGCCACCCGCGCGTAGCGTTCCACCCCCAGGGTTTGGTGGATACGAGCGTCGGCTAGGGCGCTAAAGATCACTTGTTGAGAGTAAACCTCCTTGGCCCAGATTTGCCCCCAGATGTTATGCGAGAGTTGAACCTTGGTGAGCGACTCGAGCATCTTGGTCAGCTCCAAAAGCCTGGGAGTGAACTCTGCGGTGCTCATCTCGCCCAGTTGAATCGGCCCCTCGTGGACGAACTCGAGGTAGCCGGGGTCTACGAGTGCGCCACCGTAGTTGGGAATCGAGCCTACCACCCGCTCCATGCCGCCTAGCCCGGCCTCCTTCAAAACCCCGGCTATGACCGGCTCGTTGAAACCGTTCTGGAAGGAGACGATAAAAGTCTCAGGTGATATCAGCGGCAGAATCTGCCGCAGTGCGCCCTCGGTGTGCTGCGACTTGGTGGCGATCAGAACAGCCCCGAGCGGCCCGTTTTGTTCGAGGTGCGCGGGCAACTGGTCAGGGGTTAGGGCTTTGACCGGGATGATCATCTCGCCACGAATGCCGTCTATAAACAGCCCTTGGGCATTCATCGCTGCCACGTGTTCTTTCCAGCGGTCTACCAGCACTACCTCGTAGCCGGCTTGGCTCATGTACGAACCCGCCAGCCCGCCGATGGCTCCAGAACCGATAATCGTAACTTTCATCTGCCTCCTTTGAAAACCGCTCTACCTCTGAGAGGGGGCTGGGGTGAGGGCTATAAGCGAGGGTCGAGTGCATCACGCAACCCATCGCCCAGAAAGTTGATTGCTAGCACCGTAATCAAGATAAATAGGCCCGGAAACAGGGCCAGCCAGGGGGCTTGGGAAAGCCAACCCTGGGCCGCGTTGAGCAGGTTGCCCCAGGTGGGCGTGGGGGGCTGCACGCCCAGCCCGAGAAAGGAAAGGGCCGACTCCAAGAGGATGGCGTTGCCCACCGAAAGGGTGGTGGCTACCACGATGGGGCCGACAGTATTGGGCAGGATGTGGCGGAACATGATTCGGTTGTTAGAGCCCCCCAGGGCCCGAATGGCTTCCACATACTCCGCCGAGCGCAGCTTCAAAAACTGTCCCCGCACGATGCGGGCAGTGCTCATCCACCCCAGCCCACCGATAATCCCTACCAACAGCGCGACACTGGGGTGGAGTATCCCCGAGAGCAATATGACCAGGGGCAGTAGCGGAATCGAGAGCATCACATCGGTAAAGCGCATCAGCAAGGGGTCAACCCAATGTCCGTAGAAGCCCGCCAAAGCCCCCACCAAGGTACCCAGCAAGGTGGCGACCAGTGCACTCAAAAGCCCGACTCTCAGAGAGACTCGAGCCCCGTACAGCACTCGAGTGAAACTGTCACGGCCCAGTTCGTCGGTGCCCATCCAGTGTTGGGAGCTGGGTGAGCGAGGCTGCCCCATCAGGGCCACGTTTTGCTGATCGTATCCGTACGGCGTGAGCACTGGGGCCAGGATGGAAACCAACCCCAGCAAGACCAGAATGCCTAAGCCAGCTACGGCCAGTTTGTGCTTGAAGAAGCGGTGCAAGACCTGACCGAGAAAAGACTCTCGCCGGGGAAGCCAGCGGGGAATGGACTGGCTTTTATCCATAGGAAATCCGGGGGTCTACCAGAGCGTAAATCAGGTCGGTGAGAAAGTTGGTCAGCACCAGAGCGAAGGAACCCAGCATCATCAACCCCATCAACACCGGATAGTCACGCCCGTTCATGGAGTCTATGAAGAGCCGCCCCATACCCGGCCAGGCGAAGATGGTCTCGGTGATGACGGCCCCTGAGAGGATGGTAGCGAAGTCCAGCGCCACCACCGTGATGACGGGAATCAGCGCGTTGCGCAGGGCGTGGCGGTAAATCACGATGCGCTCGGACAGCCCCTTGGCCCTGGCGGTGCGCACGAAGTCTTGGGAGAGTATATCGGTCATGCTCGAGCGCACATAGCGGCTCCAGCCCGCCACCGAGGCCACCGCCAGAATTGAGGCGGGTAGGGCCAGATGTTTGAGGCGGTCTACCAGAGAACCATCTCCAATCGTGACCATGCCTGCCGAGGGCAGCCAGTGCAGATACACCGCAAATAGCAGTTGCAGCATCAGTGCCAGCCAGAAGACCGGCATGGAGATGCCCAGAAAAGAAGTAAACGTTACCGCATGATCCAAAGCCGAGTAGCGCCGCACCGCGCTCAAAATGCCCAGGGGTATAGCGATGAGCAAGGACAGCAAAAAGGCTGTGCCCCCCAGGGCCAAAGTAGCGGGTATGCGGCTGGCGATATCCTGTACCACCGGGTCTCCGGTGCGATAGGAATAGCCCCACTGTCCCCGCATAAAAGCCCCTACCCAGGCCAGATACTGAATCGGTAGCGGCTTGTCCAGCCCTAGAGCCACCTTCATTTCCCGCAAGGCTTCTTGGCTCACTGAAGGGTTATCCGCATATACGTCAAGCGGGCCGCCGGGGGCCAGGTGAAGCACAGCGAACAAAATTAGCGAGACCCCCAGCAGCAGAGGGAGTATCCCCAAAACACGCAAAAAGACAAACCGTACACTCACGAATCTGCCCCTCCATAAGCAGGCTACCCTGTCCAAGAGCTACTTCGGACAGGGTAGCAACCGAATATTAGCGCTTAAGCCACCAGCGGCTGGTATCCACGAAGTTGGTCATGTTGGTGGGGTTGGGAACAAAGTTTTGTAGTTTGTCAGTAACGGCGATAATCGAGGGATTGGTGGTGATGGGCAGGCTTACAGCATCATTTGCCAGGATGTCTTGAAACTGGAACAGCAGCTCTTTGCGCTTGTCGGGGTCAATGGTGTTTTGGGCTTGTTTGAGAATCGTATCCAGCTTGGGATTGCTATAGCCCTGACCGTTGTTGGGGCCATCCGAGCAGAAAAACACGCAGTAGTTGGGGTCGGCAGAGGTAATCCAACCCGAGTAGAAGAGGTCGTAGTTTCCCTTATAACGCGCTTCTCGGAAGGCTACTCCGGCCTTGTTATCTGGCATGGCCTCGATACCGATATCCTTCAGATTGGCGATGATGACTTGTTGGGCCACCTCGTCGTTGGTACGGCCTGACTGGGACATGATCTTGAAGCTTAGCCGCTTGCCACCCTTGGCCCGGATGCCATCGGAGCCGAGGGTATAGCCTGCGGCATCTAGAAGCTGTTTGGCTTTGGCGGGGTCGTAGGTGTATTTGGGGAGATTGGGGTTATAGAAAGGGAAGACCGGCAGAACCACCGAATCAATAGCTTCGGGGAAGCCCCCCAGGGCCTTAGAGATGGCCTCTTTATTAATGGCATAGGCAATGGCCTTACGCACGTTGATATCCTGTAAGACCGGGTTGCGGAAATTGAAATCCAGGTGTTGCCAGGACAGGATGCGGTTCTTGAGAATTTTGAGGCCCGCCACTTGCTTGAGGCTTTCTACTTGCGAATAAGGCACGTTATAGGCCATCTGCACCTCACCCGACTTGAGCTGGGTGACGGCCGTGTTGGCATCGGGGATAATTTTGAAAATAATGCTATCCAAGTAGGGCAGTTGCTGACCACTGGCATCCTTGCGCCAGTACAGGGGATTGCGCTTGGTGATTACATACTGCCCCTTGGCCCAGTCACTGACTACGAAGGGGCCGGTACCCAGAGGTTTTTGATTGTAGGAGTCGGTGTTGAGATCTTTGCCCTCGAGGGTGTGTTTGGGCAGTATGCCAAAAGTAAACAAGGTAGAAGCAAAGTCGGGGGCTACGTGCTTGTAGTAGACCACTGCGGTCTGGGAGTTGGGACATTCGATGTGGTCCACGTCCTCGGTGCCATCCTTGGATTCGGCGATGAACTTGGGGTTCTTTACCGCTTCCCAGGTGAAGGTCACATCGTCACAGGTAAAAGGCTGACCATCCGACCACTTGACTCCAGGGCGCAGGTGATAGGTAATCACCATTTTTTGCCCCCCGTCAGTTAGTTTGATGCCTCCGTTCTTGAGGGTGGGCACTTCGGTCGCCAGTACCGGCACGTACTGGGCCTTGGCATCGGGTGCCAGCAAACCCTCGGCCACCGCGGCTTGTACGTCACCCAGATAGCCCGTCGAGTACACATTGAGGGTATCAATGTCATAACCCAGGGCCACGGTCAGGGTTCCCCCTTTCTCTTGAGCCAGAGAGATTCCGCCTAGCAGAATAAGAGCACCAACCAACAGCCCACCCATCGGCCTATACTGCATAAGTATCCCCACCTCAGCCACCTCCTACAACGCTACCCTGAGCCGCTCCAGCGGAGATGATTCGGGGTAGATGTGATTGCAACTTTATCGAGATAGAGTAGTATTGTCAATAACTTCCAAAAGGAGTAGATTCCATTCTACGGAATAAGATAGCCTATGGAATCCAAAACCGCTTCTATGGAGGATGCAATGATTGACCCGCACACCCCGGCTCATAAACCCGACCAGGTGCTAGGAGAGCGCTTGAGTGCACTAACTATTGGTATGGATCGCCTCGAGCGCCGCCTCAATGGGGGTGAAGGAGCCCTCGATTCGGAGGGCTTGGTACCGATTTACCTGGGAGACCAACTGTTTTCTCCTACCGAACTCTCTGGCTGGGACGAGGCTTTTGAGCAATTGGAGACCCTTGGAGCGCAGGCTAAAAGCTATCTCCCAGGGCCACGCCGACGGTTTTTGCTCGACATGACCGATTCGCTGCGTGCGGCAGCCCAGCTTTTTAGTGGACAGGAGCTGGGATTCGCTGAGAAACTCGAGCGCTTGGTAGGCGTGCCGGCCCAGCCGGTGGCCCCCGAGCAGCTACAGGCCATGCAAGCCGAACTAGACCAGTTGCTGTTGGCCAGCGGATATCGCCTGGGCGGTCTGGCCGAGCGGGTAGCTCGCTGGGAAGCCGAGCGCTTTGTGGAGCCACAGAAGCTCGAGACCCTTTTTGAATCCCTGATGACCGAGGCCCAGCAGCGCACTGATGAGCGGATTTTCCCTACCGGGGACTACCATATGCGGCTCAACCTGGTGCGGGGCGTACCTTACAGCGCCCGGTGCAGCTTCAACAAGGGCCAGATGGACTTGAACGCCGACCTACACTTTACCCCCTCGGGTCTCAAGCACCTCGTCTGTCATGAAGTGTTTCCGGGTCACTCGACCCAACTGCTCTACACCCTCGAGGGGGCTAGAACCGGCAAAAGCTCGCCTGACGCGCTGCTTTGTACGGCTAACACCGTAGTGGGGGCTATCCAAGAGGGCATTGGCGACCAAGGGATTCACCTGATTGGCTGGGTGGAATCGAGTGACGACGTGCTCCATCTGGCCTTGCGCAGGCTACGTTCGGCGGCGGCCACCAGCGCGGCTTGGTATCAGATGGGGGAGGGCTGGCCCTTAGAGAAAGTACGGGCGTTCCTGCAAGAAACTGCCTTCCCACAGGAAGTCTGGCTCGAGGGCCGGTTGCGCTTCGCCGCTCATCCCTTCCGCGGGCCGTTTATCGCCTCCTACTGGTATGGCGATGAGGCTGTGCGCGAGATGCGGGAGAGGGCAGGCCAGGCCCGCTTACCGGAGTTTGTGGAGTTTCTCTACGGCCAGATGAACTCTACGGCGAGCTTGCGGATGTGGGCCTGATGGCGAAAATCATGCTCGAAAACCACGAAACTGCTAGCGGCTCGGTGCGGGCGGTGGAACGAGCCTTGCAACTGGTCGAGGTGTTTGCTCGCTCGAGGGGGCCATTGGCAGTGACCGAGTTAGCTGCCGAGGTTGGGCTCCCACCCAGCACCGTTCACCGCCTGGTGCAGACCTTGGTCAGCCTGGGCTACGTGGTGCAGTATCAGGAGTCCAAACGCTACGGCGTAGGGCGCGGTATCGCCGAGATTAACCGGGCCATGCTGCTGAAATACGAGTTTACCCAGTTTGCCGGGCCACATTTGGGAGCCCTGGTCGATGCCACCGGGGAAACGGCCAGCTTGGCGGCCTTGTATGGCACTTGGGCAATCTATTTGAATCAGGTCGAGTCGGCGGCGATAGTTCGGGTTTCTAACCCCATTGGCACCCTGGTTCCGCTGCACTGTACCGCAGTAGGCAAGGTATTCCTGGCGGATTTTCGTGAACCCATGCTCGAGGAAACCCTCGAGTACGCCGGGCTCACAGCGCTCACCCCCAACACCCTTACCAGCCGCGAGGCCCTCCAGCGTGAGCTGGAACAAGTGCATGCTCAGGGCTATGCCTTTGACGACGAGGAATATGCCCAGGGAGTGCGCTGTATTGCGGTGGGCTTGCGCGGCAGTTCGGGGGCGGTGGTTTCGGCCCTGAGTCTGTCTGGCCCAACCAGCCGAGTTAGCGATGAACGTATTCCAGCGCTGGCCCAAGCGGTGATGGAAATCGGGGGTCGTTTCGCTCAGCAGATGCGCAAGCCCTAGTGCAGAGGATTTCTGATGACCAAAGTGTTGATTTGTTCCTACCTCGAGCCTGAACACGTCGAGCGCATACGGGCGGTGGATTCCCGGCTCGAGGTGCTGTATCACCCCGAACTCCTGCCCAAGCCGCGCTATCCCGCCGACCACCTGGGGCAACCCTTGCAACGCAGCCCCCAGGAGCAAACCCGATGGGAAGCGCTGCTGTCTGAAGCGGAAATCCTCTTCGACTTCGACTATACCGGGCTGGCTCAACTTCCCGAGCGAGCCCAAAAGGTGCGCTGGGTTCAGGCTACCAGTGCAGGTATTGGGCAGTTCGTCAAGCGCCAGGACTATAGCCGTATGGGAGTGGTTTTCACCACTGCCAGTGGGGTTCATGCCAGGCCGCTGGCGGAGTTCGTGCTGATGGTGCTGCTCGAGCAGGTCAAGCAGGCTTCATTAGCCCGCCAACAGCAGCAGGAACACCTCTGGAAACGCTTCGCCACCGAGGAACTGACCGGCAAGACCCTAGCCATTGTCGGGCTGGGTAACATCGGGCGCGAAATCGCTCGCCTGGCCAAAGCTTTCGAGATGCGGGTGATCGCCAACAAACGCCGCAACAACCGGGAAAGCGCGACAGCGTTGGGGGTGGATCAGCTTTTTGCTTGGGATGAGCTTCACCCGATGCTCGCCCAGGCCGATTTTGCCTGCCTCATCACCCCCCACACCCCCGAGACCGAAGGCTTGATGAACAAGGCTGCTTTTGCGGCAATGAAGCCCGGCGGGGTGCTCATTAATATTGCCAGGGGAGCCGTGCTGGTCGAATCTGACCTGCTCGAGGCCCTGGACTCTGGCAAACTGACTCACGCCGCCCTCGATGTTGCTGCCGTCGAACCACTACCTTTCGATAGCCCGCTGTGGACGCATTCTAAGGTCACCATTTATCCCCACTCGGCCAGCACCAGCGCCCTCGAGAACGCCCGCCTGACCGAGCTTTTTTGCCAGAACCTGCGGCGCTATCTGGACGGGCAGCCACTCCTCAACCAACTCGATATCCAGAGGATGTACTGATGGAGCGGTTGGAAATTACCGCCAGCGAATATCAAAGCCGAGTAAAAACCTTGCAGGGGCGTGTTGAGGCTGCTGGGTTCGCGGGTATGGTGGTCTTTGGGCCAGTGCGGGTCAGCTACCTGTGCGGATTTTTCTTTGCCAAGACCGAGCGTCCGGTGGCGTTGGTAGTTCCGGTCAATGGCAAACCGGGGATGCTGATTCCCCAGCTCGAGACCGATCACCTGCGCACCCAGTGTCCCCACATCGAAACTGTCCAGACCTACCCGGAATATCCGGGTGGCGGTTCGGGACGGCATCCCATGCTGTACCTAGCTGATTTGCTGATGGAGTTAGGTCTGAAGAATAAACGCTTGGTCGCCGACCACGATGGCTACGAGAACCGCTGGGGCTACCGGGGGCCGAAGCTCAGTCAGGTATTGGGGCAGGCCGTGTCAGAGCACCTCGAGCTGATTGACGATGCCCGGATGGTCAAAAGCCCCGCCGAAATTGCACTCATCGAGGAAGCCTGCCGCTGGGGAGACCGTGCCCACCGCATCCTGCAAGACAAAATTGGGGTTGGGGCCAGTGAGCTGATGGTTTCGCAGGGCTCGAGCCTCGAGGCTACGCGGGAAATGCTGGCGGCGCTCGGCTCGCGTTACGTGCCCAAATCGCGCGAGGGTCTGCCCGCCAACGCTATGTTTATTCGCGGGGCCAACACCGCCAACCCGCACGGCCTGCACCAGGGCGGCGGTGTACAGCCGGGCGACGTGTTGGTGACGGGAGCCTATGCCCTGATGGGTGGCTACGAGTCTGAACTCGAGCGTACCCTGCTCGTCGGGGAGCCCTCCGAGGACTTTGTCAAGTATTTCAATGCCATGCTGGCGGCGCAGGACGTAGCCTTTGCGGCGCTTCGTCCAGGCCGTACCTGTGCTGAGGTAGAGCAGGAGGTCTCGAGCTTCATCCGGGGTGAGTTGGGCCTGGGCGAATTGATGCGCCACCACACCGGCCACGGCTTCGGCCTCGAGGGGCACGAGCACCCCTTTCTCGACCTCGACGACCCCACCCTCATCCAGCCAGGCATGATTTTCTCCGCCGAGCCGGGGCTCTATGTTCCGGATTTTGCCGGGTTTCGTCATTCTGACACCCTGCTCGTCACCGAAACCGGCTGCCGGGTGCTGTCGCAGTACCCACGCGACCTGGCCTCCTTGGTAATCACCGCTTGAATTGTGTCCAGACAAACCCCAGTTTTTTCTTCGCTGCTATAGCCCAATCGGGGAAGACACCGGTAGAATCAGGGTGATTTGTCTATGCCCCTGGCCCTCGCTACCCTTAACCAGATGTCCCGCGAAGACTTTGTAAAGGCTGTGGGCTGGGTGTTCGAGGGTTCACCCTGGGTAGCAGAGCAGGTGTGGGTCACGCGGCCCTGGAGTAGTGTGGGGGTACTGCATAGGGCCATGTGTGAGATGGTGGAGCGGGCTCCGGTTGCCGCGAAGTTGACCCTGATTCGTGCCCACCCCGACCTGGGCAGCAGAGCTAAAATGGCTGAGGCCTCGGTAATTGAGCAAAAAGGTGCCGGTTTAGACAGCTTGAGCCCCGATGAATACGAGCAAATCCAAAATCTGAACCAGCGCTATACCGCCAAGTTTGGTTTTCCCTTCATATTTGCGGTCAAGGGCAAGACCAAGCTCGAGGTTTTAGCCGCTATGCACAGGCGGATGGCCCATTCTCGAGCCGACGAACTGGAAGAAGCCCTGGGGCAGATTTACCAGATTGCCCGGCTTCGTTTATCTGATAGCCTCGAGGGGGGTTTTAGTTCGTGAATCCACTGCAACAAGACCGTTTGCGTACAGTCCGCTGGCCCTGGCTGATGGGGCTCCTGGCCCTGCTGGTTTTGGGTGAAGTAATTGCCCGGTTGGGGGGTTGGGATGCCCATGCCCGGGAGTGGCTCAACTTGCTGGTGCGGTTTTTTCACGTCATCTACGCCATTGCCTGGATTGGGGCCAGCTTCTACTTCATCTTCTTGGAGAACTCCCTCGAGCGGCAGGGGGTGCGAGATGAGCTTTCGGGCAACATCTGGACGATTCACGGGGGCGGAATTTATTACCTGGAAAAATATAAAACCGCACCCAAGGAACTGCCCAAATACCTGCACTGGTTCAAATGGGATGCCTACTTCACCTGGATTACCGGGTTTTTGCTCTTGGTGATTGTGTATTATGCCGACCCCAGAGTGGCTTTGCTAAATCCCAACAGCACGCTCTCGAGCCCTGCGGCAATTGCTATTGCCCTGGGCAGCCTGGTCGTGGCCTGGCTAGTTTACGTGGGGCTTTCGCGCACCCCGCTCCTGCAAAAACCCGACCTGTTTATGTTGACAGCCCTGGTTCTGGTGGGACTCACGGCCTGGGGTCTGAGCCACATTTTTAGCGGGCGTGGAGCTTTTATCCATATTGGGGCCATGCTCGGCACCATCATGGCGGGCAATGTTTTCTTCGTAATTATTCCCTCCCAGAAGGCTTTGGTGAAAGCTGCCCAGGAGGGCAAGACCTTAGATCCAGCCTTCGTGAGCTGGGTGCAACTGCGTTCACGCCACAACAACTACCTCACTCTGCCGGTACTCTTCACCATGATCTCCAACCATTTTCCCAGCACCTATGCCAGCAACCTCAACTGGCTCATCCTGATGCTGTTGTTTGTGGCGGGGGTGGCGGTGCGGCACTTCATCAATGTGACCGAGAAGGAACACCACATCACCCTCGAGCAGGGTGGGGCCATGCCCTATCTGCTGGTTCTGGCTGGGGTGATCGTGGTCGGTGCTTTTTACCTAACCGCCCCCAAAGCGGTGGCTACTGCCAGCACACAGCCGGCAACTTTCGCGCAGGTGCAGACCATTGTTACTCAGCGCTGCGCCAGTTGTCACGCTGCCAATCCCAGCCAAGCAGGTTTTGCCTCGGCCCCAGCGGGTATTATGCTGGACACTCCCGAGCGCATCCTGAGCCTCAAAGACCAGATTATTCAGGTTTCGGTCAACACCAACTACATGCCCCTGGGCAACATCACCGGCATGAAGCCCGAGGAGCGCAACCTGCTGGGGGCTTGGTATCAGCAGGGGGCCAAAGATCCTTAGGAGAGATGATGTTTGACCTGTCTACACTGCTTGCGTTGTTGGGGGCTTCCATAGCCCTGGCCCTGCTGCCGGGGCCAAGCTCGATGCTGATTCTCTCGCGCAGCATCTCCGGGGGCCGCGTGGTGGGCCTGGCGACTTGCCTGGGCAGCTTAGTGGGCTCGCTGGGGGTGGTGCTGGCAGCTGCGCTGGGGCTTTCGGCACTGCTGATGGCTTCAGACCTGGCTTTTGGTGTGGTGAAAATTGCTGGGGCGGTTTATCTGGTCTACATTGGCATCCGTACCCTTTTAGATAAACACGGCCTCGCGGCCCACGCCGTCGCCCCCATCACACCCCGGCAAGCCTTCGTCCAGGGCCTGCTGACCGACCTCCTGAACCCCAAAACCGCGCTGTTCTTCACGGCCTTTTTGCCGCAGTTCATCCACCACGAACGCGGCCTCGTAACGCTGCAATTCATCGTGCTGGGTTTTATTACTGTAGGAGTATTGGTAATTTATGCGACCACTCTGGCGATTTCGGCCTCGAGCGTTCGGGCTTGGCTGCTGCGGCATCCGGGCTTCGTGCGGGTGCAGTCGCGCATCGTGGGCTGCTTGTTTATCGGGCTGGGCCTGCGGCTGGCCTTGGCCCGCAGAGAATAGCTTGTATGGCCCGGCTTTCCACCCACGTTCTCGACCTGGCTGCGGGCAAACCTGCGGCGGGCGTGGATATTGAGCTCTTTAAGCTGAATCTGAGCGGGGGACGGGCTTTTGTCAAAGCCACCACCACCAACGCTGACGGGCGCACCGACGAGCTTTTGCTCTGGGGAGAGCGGCTGGAGCCCGGCGTATACGAGCTGGTTTTCCATGCTGCGGCCTACCTCAAATCGCAGGGCTACAGCTTGCCCGACCCGCCCTTTCTCGACGAGGTGGTTATCCGCTTCGGGATTGCCGACCCGCAGGGGCATTATCACGTCCCGCTACTGCTTTCACCCTTCGGATATAGCACTTATCGAGGCAGTTGAGATGAAGGCTGAAGGCTCGAGGAGTGTGAATGGATTCTAAAGACTTGGCGGGCCAGGCCATAAGCCGCTGTAGGGTGCTGTCGGGCTTCTCCGAGGAAAAAGGCAAGCTCACCCGTACCTTTCTCTCTCCGCCGATGCGCGAGGTTCACGCGGCGCTCGCGTCCTGGATGGGGGAGTTGGGAATGGAAGTGCGGGTAGACGGTGTGGGAAACGTCATCGGGCGATATGAGGGCACCAAGCCTGGCGGTAAAACTTTTCTGATTGGCTCGCACGTGGACACTGTCAAGGACGCGGGCAAGTACGACGGGCCGCTGGGGGTGATGTTGGGCCTGGCCTTGGTGAAAGGTCTGCAAGGGCGCAGATTGCCTTTTGCCCTCGAGGTCGTGGCTTTTTCCGAAGAGGAAGGGGTGCGCTACGGGGTGCCTTTTCTCGGCAGCAAAGCCGTGACTGGAACCTTTGACCCAGCGCTTCTCAAGCTCAAAGACTCGGACGGTTCTACCGTTGCTGATGCGATTCGGGTCTTCGGGCTCGACCCGGCTTGGATTCCACAAGCGGCCTATGACCGGGATAAGGTGCTGGGTTACCTCGAGTTTCACATCGAGCAAGGCCCGGTGCTGGAATCGCTGAAATATCCGCTCGGTATCGTCGAGGCGATTGTCGGGCAGACCCGTCTGGACGTGGCTTTCCGGGGTAAGGCCGGTCACGCCGGAACCACCCCCATGAACCTGCGCCGCGATGCTTTAGCTGGAGCTGCCGAGTGGATGACCCTGGCCGAGCGCGAGGCCAGGGGAGAGGCTGGCCTGGTCGCCACCGTCGGCATCATCCAGGCCCTGCCCGGCGCGGCCAACGTGATTCCTGGCGAGGTTCGCCTTAGCCTGGACGTGCGCCACCAGTACGACGAGGTGCGCGAGCGGTTGGTGGCTTATATAGCTACCAGGGCCCAGCAAGTCGCGCAGCGGCGAGACCTCGAGCTGGCCCTCAGCACCCGCTACGAGCAGCCCGCCGTGCCCTGCGACGAGGAGTTGAGCTATCTGCTTGAGGACTCGTTGGAAACGCTCGAGTTCCCCATTCACCGCCTGGTATCAGGCGCAGGCCACGACGCGATGATCATGGCCCCTTTTTGCCCGTCCACGATGCTCTTTCTGCGCAGCCCGGAAGGGCTCTCGCATCACCCCGACGAGGCAGTCTGGCCGCAAGATGTGGAGGCAGCGGTGCGGGTGGGCTTGGAGTTTTTACGGCGGCTCGAGGCGAAATATGCGGATGGGGCGTAGGGGTTTGCCATGGCAAACCCCTACGGGGTGGGAAATGTATGCTTGACCTGATTGTTCGTAAAGGCCAAATCGTTCAACCCGGCAGGGTTGTCCGGGCAGACCTAGGTGTTTCGGACGGCAAAATCACCCAGGTTGCCGAGGAGATTGCTGAGCCTGCTCGACAGGAAATGCAGGCCGAGGGGCTGTACGTTTTTCCCGGCCTGATTGATGTCCACGTCCACTTCAACGAGCCCGGTCACAGCGACTGGGAGGGCATCGCTACGGGCAGTGCGGCACTCGCAGCAGGGGGTGGGACGCTGTTTTTCGATATGCCCCTGAACTCGGTTCCCTGTACTCTGGACGCGCTCAACTTTGACCTTAAAGCAGCAGCCATGCGGGCTGCTTCTGTCACCGATTTTGCCTTGTGGGGCGGCCTTACCCCGGCCAACCTCGAGCACCTGCCCGAACTGGCCGAGCGCGGCGTAATCGGCTTCAAAGCCTTCATGTCCAACTCTGGCCTGCCGGAGTTTCCCCACGCCGACGAGGCGACCTTATACGAAGGCATGAAAATCGCGGCCCAGCTCGGGCTTCCTGTGGCTGTCCACGCTGAGAGCGAGGCCCTAACTGGATATTTCGCGCAGAAGTTGAGGTCTGAAGCTAAAACTACCTGGCGGGACTACCTGGCCTCGAGGCCGGTTTTCACCGAACTCGAGGCTATCTCCAGGGCTTTGATTCTGGCTCAGGAAACCGGCTGCAAGCTGCATATCGTTCACATCAGTTCGGGGAGCGGGGTGGTGCTGGCGGCAGAGGCCAAAGCCAGAGGGGTGGACGTGAGCCTCGAGACTTGCCCCCACTACCTGGCCTTCAGCGAGGCCGACCTCGAGCGGCTGGGAGCGGTGGGCAAATGTGCTCCGCCGCTGCGTAGTGAGGCCGAGCAAGACCTTTTGTGGGACGAGGTTCTGCGGGGCTCGCTGGACATCATCGGCTCCGACCATTCTCCCAGTCCGCCCGAACTGAAAGGACTTCTTCGCTCCCCCTCTACCTTTGGGAGAGGGAGCCGGGGGGATGAGGGGGGAGATGACTTTTTCGCCCTCTGGGGCGGGATTTCCGGGGTTCAGTCCACGCTGGCAGTGTTGCTCACCGAGGGCTGGCACCGGCTTAGCTTGCCACTGGAGGCCATCGCCCGGATGCTCGCGGACAACCCTGCGCGGCGCTTTGAGCTGGCAGCCAAGGGGCGGCTCGAGCCCGGCTACGATGCCGATTTTGCCCTGGTAGACTTGCACCAAAGTTTTAACTTAGAGCCTCAAGACCTGCGGTATCGCCATAAACAGAGCCCTTATCTGGGCCGAAGCTTTACTGGTGCGGTGCGGCAGACCTTCGTGCGCGGTCAGAAAGTATTTGACGGCGGTAGAATCGCTGCGGTAATCAACCCTGCCCTGATTCGCCCGAGGAGTCCATCATGAGCCTGACCGGAGCTACCCGTACCAAAGTTCTCCCCAACCACGCCCTGCTCACCCCGGATACCTTTGTCCGGGCCTCCCTGCCGGGCTGGACGAACGCCGCTTGCGTGGTGCATATCTCGCCGGAGATGGGTGCGTGGTTCAAGCTGTACACCGCCGAGATGAGCCAGGGTGGAACCGGGGAGATGGCCCTGATGAGCGTGCAGCGGTTTGCCTATGTTTTGCAGGGAGAAGTGGGCCTCGAGGTGGGCGCTCAGCAGCACCTTTTGCAGCCGGACGACTACGCCTATCTGCCCTCCGATGCGCCCCACCGCTTCACGGCGAAATCAGCAGCAAGACTGTTGGTCATTGACAAACCCTACCAACCCTTGATTGGCGCAGATTTGCCGCATGTGGTCGTGGGCTCTGAACCCCGCCTCATCCCCACCGCCCTGATGGGTGACGAGGCCCTCCAGGTGCGACAGATGCTGCCGGATAAGCCTTCTTTCGATATGGCTGTGAACACCATGGCCTACGTCCCCGGAGCCCATCTGCCGTTTGTCGAGACCCATGTGATGGAGCACGGGCTGCTGATGCTCGAGGGGGGCGGGATTTACCGCCTCGCCGACCAGTGGTATCCAGTTCAGGCTGGGGACGTGATTTGGATGGCTTCGTACTGCCCGCAGTGGTTTGGGGCGCTGGGCAAGACCCAGGCTAAATATCTGATTTACAAAGATGTCAACCGGCATTCGCTGGAGGTGTTGCTGTAGGGCCATCTTCGGGAAGCTGGTAAAAAGCGCGATATAGTGAGGTATTCGCGGATTGCGAAGATTGCCGAGGCGCTTTGATGATTGTCAAACCTTTGCTCGATGCCGAGCGACTGCTCGAGGAACTCGATACCCTGGCCTCTTACTCGGATACTCCCAAACCGGCCATCACTCGAGTAATTTTCACCAAGCCCGACCTGGAAGCCAGGGCCTACTTGGGGGGCTTGTGCCAGGAGGCCGGGCTCTCTATCCGCCAGGATGGCCTGGGCAATATCTTCGCCCGCTGGGAGGGCAGCGAACCCGATGCCCCGGCGGTGGCTACCGGTTCGCACTACGACGCGATTCCCTACGCCGGTGCCTATGACGGCACGGTGGGGGTGCTGGGGGGTCTGGAGGCCATCCGGGCCTTGCAGCGCGGGGGGTTCCGACCCAAGCGTTCCAT
This sequence comes from Thermaceae bacterium, assembly GCA_015478585.1. GTDB lineage: Bacteria > Deinococcota > Deinococci > Deinococcales > Thermaceae > Meiothermus. The sequence continues at coordinate 25,974 of JADMIM010000008.1, forward strand.
CGAGCTGATTTTGTTCACCTCCGAGGAGCCCACCCGCTTCGGGATGGGTTGTCTGGGCAGCCGGGCTATGGCCGGGGTCTTGGGGCCGGATAACCTGCGCCAGCTCACCGACGCTGAGGGCCGCACCCTCGAGGAAGTGCGCCAAGAGGCAGGCTATGGTGCGCCCCTGGAAGAAGTCGTGTTGCCCGAGGGCTTTTACCACTCCTTTGTGGAGCTACACATCGAACAGGGGCCGATTCTCGAGCAAGACCACGTACCGATTGGGGTGGTCACGGCCATTGCCGCCCCCGCCGCCCTGAGGGTCACGCTCGAGGGCAAGGGTGGACACGCCGGAACCGTGCTGATGCCCGATCGCCGGGATGCGCTGTGTGCGGCTGCCGAGATTATCTTGGGAGTAGAAGCCTTCGCCAAAAATAGTGGCAGCATTAATACCGTTGCTACCACGGGTTTTTGCGAGGTTTATCCCAATGCGGTCAATAGTGTGCCCAGCAAAGTGAGGCTCGAGATAGACGTGCGGGACGTGGAGCAGGCCCGCCGCGACGGGGTGATTCGCAGCATCATCCAGGGCGTAGAGCAAGTTGGAACCCGCCGCGAAGTTGGCTACAACGTGCAGATCATCAACATTGACCCTCCTGCTAAGGCCGGCTCGGAGGTGCTCAAAGCCCTGGTTTCGTCGTGTGGCGAGGCTGGAGTCAAGTTCAAACCGATGGTCAGCCGAGCCTACCACGACTCCTTGTTCATGGCCCGTATAGCCCCTACCACCATGGTTTTTATTCCCTGCCGGGACGGGGTGAGCCACCGCCCCGACGAATATGCAGTCCCCGAAGACATCGTGCGGGGAACTTATATTCTGGCCCTGACCCTGGCCAAGCTCTCCTATGCCGACGAAAAACCCCCCCAGGTCAAAGACGAGCCAATGACCCTCAACGATTAGAGCGGGCTCATTGTGGGCTGTAGGTGATACGCAAAACCCAGAAGGCTGAGGGCACAGAGCCAAACGTCGAACGCCGAAAGCTGAAAGCAAAATACCAAAGGGCCTTAAAACTTCACCAGGACAGCATAATTGCCTTATCAAAAAATACCGCCCAGGACGTGACTTGTTTGGGGCTAGGGGCAGGCTGGCGGCAAAAACAGGGTGATGTGCGATAATTGCACAAACAGGAGGCTCGAGGGGTGTGTTTAGCTTCAAGCTCAATGGGAAAACGGTTCAAGTTTCTGAGGTAGACCCGCACACTTCTGTGCTTTCCTGGCTGCGCCAAAGGGGTCTGACCGGCAGCAAGGAAGGTTGTGCTGAGGGGGAGTGTGGGGCCTGTGCGGTGCTGCTGCTGCGACCAGATGGAGAGGGCAGCAGGCTCGAGTCGGTAAATGGCTGCTTGCTGTCGCTGCCGAGCCTGGCTGACCAGGAAGTCTGGACGGTGGAAGGCCTGGCCGACAGCGAGTTACACCCGGCCCAGGTAGCCCTGCTGCAAGGCGGTTCGCAGTGTGGCTATTGCACGCCGGGCTTTGTGGTAAGCATGGCGGCGGAATATTACCGCCAGGGGCGCCAAGACTTCGACCTCGAGGCCCTCTCCGGCAACCTCTGCCGCTGTACCGGCTACCGCCCCATCAAGGACGCGGCCCAGTCGCTGGGCAAGCCTGAGGCAGATGATGTGTTAGCGCAGAGGCTCGAGTCACCTGCTCCCGCCCTGGAAGCTTTGGATTACGTTCCTGTAGGGAGGCATAGCTATGCGTCCCTACAAACCCCACCACGATTTTTTCGGCCTACCTCCCTACCCGAACTGTTTGAAATCACCTCGAGCCATCCCCAGGCCAAACTGGTGGCGGGCGGCACCGACTGGATGGTAGAAGTCAACCAGCGCTTCTCGAGAAGCCCTGTCCAGGTCGCTATAGACCAGGTGCTAGAACTCAAGTCTCTGACCTGGACGAAGGAATACGTAGAAATTGGGGCCGGGCTCACCCTGTCCGAGATGGAGCGGGGTTTGGAAGGCCAAGTTCCCCTGCTGCACGAGTGGTTTCCCCGCTTTGCTTCTCGGCTCATCCGCAACCGGGCCACGCTCGGGGGCAATATCGCTACGGCCTCGCCCATAGGCGACTCGCCGCCGGTTTTGTTGGCGCTGGGAGCGGATTTACTGCTCTCGAGCGCAACAGGCGAACACACTGTCCCCCTGGCCGAGTTTTTCACCGGCTACCGACAGACCCTCTTGCAGCCCGGCGAACTCATCAAGGCGGTGCGAATCCCTTTGCCACTGGCCCCGATGGCCCGTTTCTACAAAATCTGCAAGCGCCCCATGGACGATATTTCCACGGTGGCGGCAGGGTTGGTGATGGAGCTGGATGGCGACACCGTGAAGTCCATCCGCATCGGCCTGGGCGGGGTGGCCCCGACCCCGGTGCGGGCTTATAAAACCGAGGCCGCTTTGTTGGGCAAGCCCTGGGATCTTCGGACGGTGCGGGTCGCGGCGGAGGTCGCGAGGGCCGAGTTCAGCCCGATTGATGACCACCGGGGCAGTGCAGCCTACCGGGTGGCAATGCTGGGAAAACTGCTCGAGAAATTCTACGCTCAGACCTCGGGGGTGCTGGCATGAAAATCGTCGGGAAGGCCATTCCCCACGAGTCGGCGGGTGAGCACGTTACGGGCCAGGCACTCTACACCGATGATTTGCTGGGTCGCTATCCAAACCTGCTCCAGGCTTGGCCGGTGCAAGCTCCGCAGGCCCGCGCTCGCATCACCCAGATGGATGTTTCGGTGGCCCAGGAGGTTCCTGGTGTGGTCAAAGTCCTGACTGCCGGGGACGTGCCCGGTATCAACGACTCGCATACCCACCACGACGAGCCCTTGTTCCCCTCCGAAGTGATGTTCTGGGGCCAGGCGGTGGCCTGGGTGCTGGCCGAGAGCGAAGAGGCCGCGCGGCTGGGGGCGGAAAAAGTTCGGGTCGAATATCAGCCGCTTCCGGCTATTCTCACCCTCAAGGAGGCAATTGGGCAGGACAGTTTTCAGGGCTCGACCCTGCGGGCCCGGCGCGGAGATGCTGAGCAGGGCTTGCAGAACGCACCCCTGACCCTCGAGGGTGAGCTAGAAATCGGCGGGCAGGAACACTTCTACCTCGAGACCCAGGCTTCGCTGGCCGCCCTGGACGAGACTGGGAATGTGGTCGTTCAATCTTCCACCCAGCACCCCAGCGAAACTCAGCAGGTCGTGGCCCAGGTGCTAAACCTGCCGCGCAACCGGGTGGTGGTGCAGTGTCTGCGCATGGGTGGGGGCTTCGGCGGGAAGGAGACCCAGGCCAACCCCTACGCCTCGGTGGCTGCGCTGGGAACTTGGCTCACCAAACGTCCGGTGCGGGTGCGGCTGAACCGTGTCCAGGACATCACCCTCTCCGGCAAGCGCCACCCCTTTTATGGGCGCTGGAAAGTGGGTTTCACCGCTGAAGGTCAGCTTCTGGCCTTGAAAATGGAACTTTATGCCGATGGCGGCTGGTCGCTCGACCTATCCGAAGCCGTGCTTGCCAGGGCGGTTTGCCACTCTGACAATGCCTATTACATTCCCCACATGGACGTGACCGGGCGAGTTTGCAAGACCCACAAGACCTCCCAGACTGCTTTTCGGGGCTTTGGCGGGCCACAAGGTATGGTCTTTATCGAGGAAGTTCTGGATCAGGTGGCCCGTTCGCTGAGGCTTCACCCGGAGGAGGTGCGGGAGCGAAACTTTTACGGGGTGGGGGGCTCATGGCCCAGCGATTCGGAAGAAGGTTTGGTTTCCACCGACCCCGACCCCGCAACCGTCACCACCCACTATGGTCAGACTGTCAAGGACTGGGAGCGCACCCTACTCATCTGGAACGCACTCAAGGAGAGCAGTGATTTCGCCCGGCGCAGGGCCGAAATCATTGAGTTCAACGTGGTTAATCCTCAGGCCAAGCGCGGCCTCGCCATCACCCCGGTCAAGTTTGGCATCTCCTTCAACATGACCGCTTTCAACCAGGCCGGGGCGCTGGTTCTGATCTACCAGGATGGCTCGGTACAGCTCAACCACGGCGGAACCGAGATGGGGCAAGGGTTACATACCAAGATGCTTCAGGTGGCGGCCCAGACCCTGGGAGTGCCGCTGGAATCGGTACGTCTGATGCCCACCCGCACCGACAAAGTGCCCAACACCTCGGCTACGGCGGCCTCGAGCGGAACCGACCTCAACGGCGGTGCGGTGAAGGATGCTTGCGAGCAGCTCAAGGCCCGTTTAGCGGGCGTGGCGGCGCAGGATTTCGGGGTGAGCCCGCAGGATGTGATGTTCGAGGGCGGGCAAGTCTGGTCTATCTGGAACCCCGAACAGGCCGTGCCCTTCGCACAAGTGGTGCATAAAGCCTATCTTCAGCGTGTCCAGCTCTTGTCCGACGGCTTTTACCGCACCCCTAATCTGCACTGGGACAAGAGCCGGATGTGGGGCCAGCCTTTTCATTACTTTGCCTATGGCGCGGCGGTAGCCGAGGTCGAGGTGGATGGTTTTACCGGGGCTTATAAGGTGCGCCAGGTGGACATCCTGCACGACGTGGGCGACTCACTCTCGCCGCTGGTAGACAAGGGCCAGGTGGAGGGCGGCTTCGTTCAGGGTATGGGCTGGCTGACCCTCGAGGATTTGCGCTGGGATGCAAAAGGCCAGGTTGCCACCCGTTCGGCCAGTACCTACAAACTTCCCAGTTTCTCCGAGCTGCCCGAGGTCTTCAACGTCCAGTTGCTGCCCAAAGCCAGCGAGCCGGGCGTGGTCTATGGTTCTAAAGCGGTGGGCGAGCCGCCTTTGATGCTGGCAATTTCGGTGCGTGAAGCCCTGCGCGACGCGGTAGGCGCTTTCGGAGAGGGGGGAATCGTGGAGCTGGCCTCACCGGCTACACCGGAGGCGGTGTTCTGGGCGATTGAGCGGGTGCGCGAGAGGGTTTTGGTGTCGGGGGATTGACGGGGATGGCCTGGTTATTTTTCGTGGTGACCCTAGCTTTTGGGGGACTATATTTATGGCGTTCTGTTCGCCGTAGGAAGCGTCGCTTAGGTTTCATGCAAGGAAGGGTAGATGACACGTTCTTTCACCCTCTCGACGACGAAGAGCTAAAGGACTGGAACTAGGCTATGCGCTGGCTCGAGCATCTGGCCCGTCTAAGGGAACAAAAAGTTCCGCTGGTGATGGTCACGCTCATTCAGGTCAGGGGTCATGCCCCGCGCGAGGCCGGAGCTAAGATGCTCGTCACTGACCAGGCCACCTACGACACCATCGGTGGGGGAAACCTCGAGGCTACCACTATCGCGCTGGCACGGGAAATATTAGCGGCTGTAGGGGTGGGTCTCAGACCTGCCCCTACGACCCACACCATTCGATTGACCGAGAAGGCTCCTGCCGAATACGGTCTACAGTGCTGCGGCGGCGAGGTGACGGTTTTGCTCGAGCCTATAGTTTCGGCTAAGCCCACGGTCGCTATTTTCGGCGTGGGGAACGTGGGTCTGGCACTGGCAAAAACCCTTTCCATCTTGCCCATCGAGCTGTGGCTGGTGGACTCGAGAACCGAGATGCTCGAGGATTCTCGCCTGGCCGCGCTATATGCTCAGGGAGCCGAGATTCGGGTTTTCCCTGTCCCCATACCAGAATCTATCATTCAAGATTTGCCCTCTGGGAGCCATATCCTCAGCATGACCCACGACCACGCCGAGGATTTAGCCGTTCTCGAGGCCACTTTGCGCCGAGGCGACCTGGGCTTTATGGGCCTGATTGGCTCGAGCACCAAGTGGAGCAACTTTCAACAAAAACTGCGCCAGCAGGGTTTTGCCCCAGATGCCCTGGCCCGCGTCACCTGCCCCATCGGGCTTCCCAGCGTTCCTGGCAAGAGCCCCGAAGCCATCGCCATCGCCACCGCAGCACAACTAGTGCCCCTGTTGTTTCCCGCTACTCAAAACCAGACCAAATCGGTATGATAGCCCGCATTATGGCGGAACCCTTGCTCTCCCTCCAAGGCATTACCAAGCGCTTTCCGGGGGTGGTAGCCAACGACGGGGTGAGCCTGGAGGTTTATCCTGGCGAGGTGCTGGCCCTGCTGGGTGAGAACGGGGCCGGGAAAAGTACGCTGGTCAGCATTCTGTATGGCCTGTACCGGCCCGACGAGGGTGAAATCCTGCTCGAGGGCCGCCCGGTGCAGATTGCCTCGCCCAGCCACGCCCTGCGCCAGGGGATTGGCCTAGTGCCACAGCATCCCATGCTGGTAGGCCGCCATAGCGTAGCCGAAAACCTGGCCCTGGGCATCGGAAGCAAGCTGTTTCCGGCCCAGCGCATCGTCCCCCTGATTGAAAAAATTGCCGGAGCCTACGGCCTGAACATTGACCCCCAAGCCCCTGTACACACCCTCTCGCCCGGCGAAAAACAGCGTGTGGAAATCGTGCGCTCGCTGTTGGGAGGGGCGCGAATCCTCATTCTTGACGAGCCCACCAGCGTGCTCACCCCGCAGGAAGCCGAGGCTTTGTTCAAGGTCATGCGGGGGTTGCGCTCGGCAGGCAAATCGCTGATTTTTATCTCCCACAAGCTCGAGGAAGTGCTCGCCATCTCCGACCGCATTACCGTGCTCAGGCGCGGCAAGGTGGTGGATAGCCTGCTAGTAGCCCAGGCCAGCAAGGCCAGGCTGTCCGAACTGATGGTAGGGCGCAGCGTGAGCTTTGACCGCAAGCGCAGCCAGCCGAAACTAGGCCAACCAGTTTTACAGGTGCGGGGTTTGAAGGCTAGATCGAGCCGGGGCCTCGAGGCTTTGCGGGGGGTAGATTTCACCCTGCGCTCGGGTGAAATCTTGGGTGTGGCGGGGGTTGCCGGAAATGGTCAAAGTGAGCTGGTGGAGGTTTTGTCGGGCCTGCGCCCCATGGAATCGGGTTGGGTTGAGTTGGGGGGAAAGACCAAAAACATCCGGGCCAACCCGGCCGAGCTTTTTGAGATGGGCGTAGCGCATATCCCCGAAGACCGCATTCATATGGGCACGGTTCCTAGCATGAGCGTGGCCGAAAACCTGGCCCTGCGCCAGTACAACCAGCCCCCGCTGGCCCACGGGTGGTTTACCGATGCCCAGCAACTCGAGGCCAACGCCAAAGCCAAAGTGCAAGAATATGCTGTTGCCACCCCCAGCATCCATACCCCCAGCGGGCTCCTGTCGGGCGGAAACATCCAGAAGGTGATTCTGGCTCGGGAGCTTTCCGGCATTCCCAAGCTGATTCTGGCGGTTCATCCCACCTATGGCCTAGACATCGGGGCCACCGAGCAAGTACACCAGGTGCTGCTCGACAAAACCCTGCAAGGCGCAGCCGTGTTGCTGGTTTCTGAAGACCTCGAGGAGATTCTCTCGCTATGCGACCAAGTGGCCGTGCTCTATCACGGTGAGCTAAAAGGGCCGTTTGCGGTGGAATCGGCCACCCGCGAGTCGCTGGGTCTCTTGATGACCGGAGGTGTGGTTTGAACAAACCGCCTCCCAGCCTTCGGCGCTGGGTTTTCGAGCCCGACCCCAACCCGCCTGCCTCGAGGCTGTGGCTGGTCTCGCTGCTGGCAATTCTGGCGGCCTTTCTGGCCTCGGGGTTGATTTTCTGGGCCTATGGGGTTTCGCCGCTCACGGCCTATATCACCGTCATCCAGGGCACTTTGTTCGACTCCACCGGTCTGGCCGAGGTGCTGCGGCGCTTTATTCCGCTGGTGCTCATTGGTTCGGGCCTGACCCTGGCTTTTCGGGCGCAGTTCTTCAATATCGGAGCTGAGGGCCAACTCTTGATGGGGGCCGTGGCGGCGGCAGGTATCGCCCTCTTCGTACCATTACCTGCTGCGCTGGTGCTTCCGACCATGTTTGTCGTGGGCTTCTTGGCGGGTGGGGCCTATGCCCTGGTGGCGGCTGTCCTCAAAGCGCGGCTAGGGGTCAACGAAATCCTCACCACCTTGATGTTCAACTATGTTGCTAGCTACCTGGTGATTTACCTGATCAACGGCCCCTGGCAGGGCAAGACCGTGCGGGGTTTTGCCTATACCGATCCCTTCCCGCCCGCCGCGGTGCTGCCCACCCTGCCGGGAACCCTGGTTCACTGGCCCACCCTGATTTTGGGTCTGATAATGACCGTGTTCCTGCAACTGCTGCTTAGCCGCTCGGTGCTGGGCTACGAGCTGCGCGTGGCCGGAGCCAACCCCACCGCCGCTCGCTACGCGGGAATCTCGGCAACCAAGGTGGTCTGGCTGGTAGCCCTGTGCTCGGGTGGGGCCGCCGGGCTGGCAGGGGTGGGCGAGGCGGCGGGCATTCACCAAAAGCTCCTCGACCCTTCCCAGATTTCCCTGGGCTATGGCTTCACAGCGGTTATCGTGGCCTATCTGGCTCGAGGCAATCCCATCCTGACCATTCCTACCGCCCTCTTGATGGCGATACTTTTCGCTGGGGGCGACGTGATGAAGGTCAGCTTGCAGATGCCATTTCGGGTGATAGATGCCCTCAGTGGCCTGCTGCTGTTGTTTTTGATTGGCAGCGAACGGCTGGTGGAATACCGCTTGCGGCGCAAGGAGAACCCCCAATGAACGAGCTGCTCTCGGTTTTGGGCCAGGCCGTCGCCTTTGGCACGCCTATCCTGCTAGCGGCCTTGGGCGAGGTGGTCGCCGAGCGGGCTGGGGTAGTCAATCTGGGGGTGGAAGGCATGATGGCGCTGGGGGCCTTGGCAGCTTTTGCGACGGCTCAGACTACCGGAAATTTGCTGCTGGGTTTGCTGATGGGAGTGCTGGTGGGAGCCCTGGCCGCAGCTATACATGCTCTGGTAGCGGTAACGTTGCGGGCCAATCAGTTTGTGTCTGGTCTGGCCCTGACCGCCTTGGGTCTGGGGGTTTCGGGCTTGCTGGGGCAGCATTTTGTGGGCTCACCTTTGCTCGAGCCCCTGCCTGGAGCCGAGTTTCGGATTGGGGCGGTGCTGTTGGCAATAGGGGTGTGGGGGGTGCTATACCTGACCCAGACCGGTTTGATCCTGCGCTCGGTAGGGGAGAACCCCGGTGCTGTGGATGTGATGGGTATCTCGGTGGTGCGGGTGCGCTGGTTGGCGGTGCTCTTTGGCGGGGCTATGGCCGGGTTGGCGGGTTCCTATCTTTCGCTCTCCTACCGACCAGCCTGGGTAGATGGCACTACGGCGGGTCTGGGCTGGATTGCGGTGGCCCTGACCATCTTCGTGGGCTGGCATCCAGTGCGGGCCATACTGGGTGCGTTTTTTTTCGGTTTGCTCTACCACCTGGCCTTTCGGCTTCAGGGCCGGGTGCCGTCGGAGTTTTTGCTGATGCTGCCGTATTTGCTGGTGGTGGTGGTGCTCTCCCTGGCTGCTCTACGCCGTCAGCAGGGCGCGGCTCCTGAAGCGCTGGGGCTACCCTACAAGCGGGGCGAGCGCTAAGGTTAGATTGTTATTTATAACCCACTCTGCATGAGAATACAGTTTTGCGTTTTCCTCGATATCTTAGAATAAAGCCTTTCCAAAGGGCTGAAATCTTTCATACAAGCGGGCTTGAAAGTCGGGGATAAATCTGTAAGAATGCACGGTGGAGGATGGCTATGAAACTACGGTGGATTGCGCTAGCAGCGGTGTTTTTGGGGGCGATGGGGCTGGCCCAAAGCGCTAAACTCAAGGCTTGTTTTGTCTACGTGGGGCCGCCAGGAGATTACGGCTGGACTTTCGCCCACGACCAGGGCCGCAAACTGGCGGAAAAGGCTCTGCCCTGGCTCGAGACCAAATACGTGGAGTCGGTACCCGAAGGCCAGGCCATGCCCTTTATTGACAAATTTGTCAAGGATGGCTGCCAGGTAATTTTCACCACCAGCTTCGGCTACATGGATGAGACCGTGGCTGCAGCCAAGAAGTATCCCAACGTAATTTTTGCCCACAACGCCGGATACAAGCGGGCTCCCAACTTGGCGACCTACATGGCCGATTTCTATCAGGTCTACTACCTGAGCGGCCTGATGGCCGGAGCCCTGACCAAAACCGATAAGGTCGGTTACGTGGGGGCTTATCCGGTTCCCGAGGTCAAGCGCCACATTGATGCCTTCGCCCTGGGGGTGCAGGCCACCAATCCCAAGGCTACCGTCAACGTGAAGTGGATCAACGCCTGGTTTGACCCGGCTAAGGCCGCCGAGGCCGCCAATGCTCTGATTGCCGAGGGCTCCGATGTCTTCTCCTACACCGAAGACTCCCCCACCACCATCCAGGTTGCGGCTAAAAAGAACCTCCTAGCCATTGGTAGCCACTATTCCCCGATGCTCAAATATGCCCCCAATAACGTAGTCTCGGGCCAGATTGTCCACTGGGACAAAATTTACATTGACTTCCTCACCAAAGTCCACAACGGTACTTATACCAACAAAAACCTGCAAAACGTGGACTACTGGTGGCTGCTAAGCCACAACGCAGTAGAACTGGGGGCCGATATCAACATGCCCATCAACCCCAAGTTCATCCCGGCCCTCAAGGCCAAAATGGTCAAGGATTCTGCTGGCAAAATGGTTTCGGTCTACGACCTGGTAATGACCCAGCTCAAGGAAATGTCACAGCCCAAACCCAGCTTTGATCCCTTTACTGGGCCCCTCAAAGACCGCAATGGGGTATTGCGTGTTCCAGCGGGCAAAACCATGACCGAGGAAGAACTCACCAGCATGGAGTGGGCCGCACCAGGGGTAGTGGGAGCCTGGCCTAACGAGCCGAAATAGTCTCAAATGCCAAACTGTAGGGGCGGGCCTCGAGGCCCGCCCTTTCCCTTGACCCGCAAAGCGGCCCGATGCAGTAATACCGGCTTCACCAAGATAGTGTTCAAAGCGTTTTAGAGGCCCATCTTGGTGAAGCCTAGTAGACTCCTGCTAGTCGGGTTAGATAGGCACCGTTCGGTGCCTATCTAACCGAACTTGGTATAAAATTCCCGGAATATGCCTAAGCCGCCCAGCCTCGAGCAACTCCAGCTTGTCGTAGACACCGCAATGGGGCGTGAGCCGGGGACGCTGCTGCTCAAAAACGCTCGGCTGGTCAACGTGTTTACCCTGGAGGTTCGAGAAACCCACGTGCTGCTAGCGGGTTCGCTGATTGCGGCGATTGGCCCGGAGTACGCCCAGGCCAGGGCCACCCAAACCGTAGACCTCAAGGGGGCTTATCTGGCTCCGGGCCTGATTGACGGTCATCTGCATATCGAGTCCTCCTTGGTTACGCCCGCCGAGTATGCCCGTGCGGTGGTTCCGCGCGGCGTTACCGCAATGGTGGCCGACCCCCACGAAATCGGCAATGCTGCGGGGGTTGCGGGGATCGAGTGGATGATTGGCTCGAGCCAGGGCCTGCCACTGGAGGTCTGGTTCTGCGTTCCCAGCTCGGTGCCGAGCACCAAGCTCGAGACCAGTGGGGCCTGCTTGGGTCTGGTCGAAATCGAACATCTGTTGGGACATCCCAGCGTGGTAGGCGTAGCCGAGTTGATGAGCTTCCCCGATATTCTGGCGGCCTCGACTTTCGAGCTGGAGAAAGTTCGGCTGGCCGAGCAGTATGGCAAATCCCCCGAAGGCCACGCGCCCACCCTGATGGGCCAGCCCTTACAGGCCTATCTGGCCACGGGCATCACCTCTGACCACGAGAGCACCACCCTAGCAGAAGGCCGAGCCAAGCTCGAGGCGGGATGCTTCCTGATGGTGCGCGAAGGCTCTACCACGCGCAACCTCGAGGCCCTGGTCTCGCTGCTTAGCGCTGCGCACGGCGACCGGATTGGCCTAGTTACCGATGACCGCCTGCCGTCTGACCTGCTCAGTGAGGGTGGGGTAGATTTCCTGGTGCGCAAGGCCATTGCCCTGGGGGCCGATCCGCTGTATGCCATTCGGGCTGCGAGTTGGAACGTCGCCCGGCACTACCGTCTGACTCGCCGGGGGGCCATCGCACCCGGATATCAAGCCGATTTGGTCGTACTAGACGATTTGAACAGTTTCCGGGCGGTGGCGGTTTACCAGGCTGGGCGTGAGGTCGCAGCCCAGGGCCAACTTAGGGTTCATTTGCCCAAACACCCCCCTTCAGCCGCCGTTTCGGATACCGTGCGGCTGCCTGCGCTTTCGGCTGAGGACTTCAAAATCTCGGCTACAGAAGGCTTAGTGCGGGTGATGCGGGCTATCCCCCGTCAGGTTTTGACCGTCGAAGAGCACCTCGAGCCTACTATTCAAGGTGAGGAAATCGTGGCCGACCCCCGCCGCGACCTGGCCAAGCTGGCCTGCCTCGAGCGCTATGGCAAAAACGGCAAGATTGGCAAGGGCCTGGTCACGGCTTTTGGCCTTCGTCAAGGGGCCCTGGCCTGCACTGTGGGTCACGACCACCACAACCTGATGGTGGTGGGGGTTTCGGACTCGGATATGGTGGTTGCAGCGAAGCGATTAGAGGCCCTGGGTGGGGGTATGGTGGCGGTGCGCCAGGGGGAGATTCTGGCTGAGCTGGCCCTACCCATCGCAGGTCTGATTACCGACGAGCCCATGCAACAGGTCAACTTGCGTCTGGAGGCCCTCGAGCAGGCCGCCCAGAGCCTGGGGGTGACGATTCCCGACCCCTATATGGTGCTCTCTTTTTTGGGCCTGGCGGTCATTCCCGAGCTGCGCCTGACCGACTACGGGCTGGTGGACGTAATCAAGGGGGAATTGGTGTCCCTGGGGGTGGAATGAAGCTCCAGGTCGAACCAGGTTCAAAGGCGTGGGCCGCCGCACTGTGAGTTCCTCTCTAGACGGCTGAGGGTAAGGTCAGGGTACAATCAAATCCCGTGATAGTTTATCGCGGTTTTCATGACAAATTTGCTCGGGTAACGGCAGGGCCGTTATGGCTTTGTGCGCGACTCCGCCCTCTTCAACAGGGTTACTTAAGCGTCCCTCATATAAAAACCCTCAGGGATGAGTGACGCTTGTTCATGAAAACTGCTCTGGCCGTCCCGCCATTAGGGTTGGACGTTGACCACACCAAGGTTCTTTGAGGTCTGGCCTTTTGCGGCTAGCGTCTGGCGGAGGTTTTTATGAAATATATATTTGTTACCGGCGGGGTGGTCAGCAGTCTGGGGAAAGGCATTCTCACCTCTTCGCTGGGAGCGCTTTTGCGTGGGCGCGGCTACCGCGTTACCGCTGTCAAGATTGACCCCTATGTCAACGTGGATGCCGGAACCATGCGCCCCTACGAGCACGGCGAGGTGTTCGTGACCGGTGATGGAGCCGAGACCGATTTGGATATCGGTCACTACGAGCGCTTCTTGGACATAGACCTGGCCAGGGCCAACAACCTCACTACCGGGCAGGTCTATTTGTCGGTGATTCAAAAGGAGCGGCGCGGGGAGTATCTTTCTCAGACCGTGCAGGTTATTCCCCACATCACCGACGAAATCAAAGACCGCATTCGCCGTACTGCCCAGGAACAAAACGCCGAGATTGTGGTGGTGGAGGTGGGGGGTACGGTAGGGGACATCGAGAGCCTACCCTTCCTCGAGGCCATTCGCCAGTTTCAGTTCGACGAACAGGACGGTGACGTGATGTACTTACACCTCACGTTGGTTCCGTACTTGCCCACCAGTGAGGAGTTCAAGACCAAGCCCACCCAGCACTCGGTCTCGGCCCTGCGTGGGGTGGGTATTCAGCCCGATGTTTTGGTGCTGCGCTCGGACAAAATGGTTCCCGACGAGGTGCGCAAAAAAGTCGCCCTCTTTACCAACGTGCGGCCCAGCGAAGTTTTTAGCAGTCCCACCGTGCAGTACCTCTACGAAGTGCCGCTGGTGCTGGAGGAGCAGGGTTTGGGCCGTATCGTGGAGAAAAAACTGAGCCTCGAGGCCATTCCGCCTAACCTGACTTTCTGGCACAACGCGGTCAAGAAGCTCAAACAGCCCAGCCGTGAGGTCACGGTGGCCTTTGTGGGCAAGTACGTGAAGATGCCCGATGCCTACTTGAGCATCCTGGAGGGTTTTCGCCATGCTGGAATCGCCCACGATGCCCGTGTCAACGTGCGCTGGGTGAACTCCGAGGAAATCGGCGATAGTGCCCAGGCTGCCGAGCTGTTGCGGGGGGTGGACGGCATTTTGGTGGGGCCGGGCTTCGGGATTCGCGGTATCGAGGGAAAAATTTTGGCGGCCAAATATGCCCGTGAGAATGGAGTGCCCTACTTTGGCATCTGCTTGGGGTTGCAGGTCGCGGTAATCGAATGGACGCGGCATGTATTGGGCTTGGAAGGGGCCAACTCCACCGAGTTTGACCCCTATACCCCGCACCCGGTCATAGACCTGATGCCCGAGCAACTCGAGGTCGAGGGCTTGGGCGGCACCATGCGGCTAGGCAACTGGCCCATGCGCATCCATCCTGAGACCATTTTGCACCGCCTGTATGGCAAGGATGTGGCTCTCGAGCGCCACCGCCACCGCTACGAGGTCAACCCCGAATATGTAGGACGGCTTATCGAAAGCGGCCTCACTGTCTCGGCGGTCACTCCTGGAATGCATGGGCGCGGGGAAGGTTTGGTCGAAGCCATCGAGCTGCCCAACCACCCCTTCTTTATCGGCCTGCAAGCCCACCCCGAGCTGGCAAGCCGCCCCATGCGGGTATCGCCGCCCTTTAGCGGGTTTATCGAGGCCGCCCTGGAATACAAAAAAGCTTCTGTGGGCCAGGGGCAAAAGGCTTTGGCAGAGTAGGGAGGTTGGTCGGCGGAAGAGAGCTAAACGTAAGACGCTAAAAGCTAAATGCCGAATTCTGAAGGCTTAAAGTCAAAAACCAAAAAACATATATCGCGTCCTGGACGGTGTTTTTCGATAGAGTAATTGTACTGTCCTGGTGTAGCTTTAAGACTCTTTAATATTTTGGGCTTTGCCTCTAGTTTTTAGGGTTAGGCCCAAAATAAACGAGCTGGTGTAGGGGCGGGCCTGGCCTGGGTAGCCATAGTGTTGCCCCTACCAAAGCCAGATAACCGTAGTCCGGGCAGCGCAAACACTGGAAACTGCGATGGGCGTATACTTTGACAAATGCGCGAATACATCCTCGAGCGGATTCACCGGGCCTTGGAACACCGTCCGGGCAGCGAACTTCCTCCACCTTTGGCCTTGCCCACCCTGTCGCCTGAGGAAGCCTTGAAGCTCTTCCAGGAGCGGCTCAACGCCAACGGGGGTGAGACGGTGCATCTGGACAATCTGGGGGCAGCCAGAGCCTGGCTTTTGGATTTTGCCCGCAGTTTTGCTGGGGTAGCCCTGGGCCTCGAGTTGCCCGAGTCGCTGCACCCTGATCTTCCCATCCTGCCCCCACAAGAAGCTCCCCTGGGCATCTCTTGGGCGCTAGGGGCTGTGGCCGAGACCGGAACCGTAATCGTAAGCAGCCAGGATGGTCGCCGCACCCAGCTTTTGCCCCCAACTCATCTGGTATTTATCCCACAGGAGCGGGTTTACGGAACACTTTTGGAGGCCCTGGCGGCCCTCCAAAGCGCCCTGCCCTCTGCCGTGGGCTTGCATAGCGGCCCTAGCAAGTCGGCAGATATCGGGCAGATCATGGTCAAGGGCGTGCATGGCCCTGGTCGGCTGATTGCTGCGGTAGTCGCTGAACCCCAGGACTAGAGCGGTTTTCGCAAAGCACCTTGGGCTGGCTTGAGTATATTTACGGTGTCCGTCTGAGCAGAGAGCCGCGATAGAGGCGGTTAACCCTCGAGCTACTGTCCTAAAATTAGGGCAAACATCAGCGGGGCAACGATGGAAGCATCGGACTCGACGATAAACTTGGGCGTGTCCACAGCCAGCTTGCCCCAGGTTATTTTCTCGTTTGGCACAGCCCCCGAATACGAGCCATAACTGGTGGTGGAGTCGGAAATCTGACAGAAGTAGCCCCACACCGGGATGTCCGGGCGCTGCATATCCTGGTGCAGCATCGGAACCACGCAGATCGGAAAATCTCCGGCGATGCCCCCGCCAATCTGGAAAAACCCAATGGACTGTTTGGCGGAGGTTTCCACGTACCAGTCGGCGAGCATCATCATGTATTCGATGCCGGTGCGCACGGTATGGACGTTCTTGATGTCTCCGCTGAGGCAGTGCCCGGCATACATATTGCCGGTGGTGCTATCTTCCCAGCCTGGAACGATAATGGGCAAGTCTTTTTCGGCGGCGGCTACCATCCAGGAGTCTTTGGGGTCAATCTGGTAATACTGCTTCAAGGCCCCCGAGCGAATAATTCGGTAGAGAAACTGGTGCGGGAAGTAGTGCTCACCGGCCTGGTCGGCCCTTGTCCATTCGTCAATCAAGGCCCCCTCGAGCCGCCGCATGGCCTCCATCTCGGGGATACAGGTATCGGTGACGCGGTTCATGTGGCGATCCAGCAAACCTTGTTCTTCTTGAGGGGTGAGGTCGCGGTAGTGTGGGACGCGCTCGTAGTGGTCGTGAGCGACCAGGTTGAAGAGGTCTTCCTCGAGGTTGGCCCCGGTGCAGGAGATGGCCGCAATCTTATCCTGGCGAATCATCTCCGCCAAGCTCAGCCCCATTTCTGCGGTGCTCATGGCCCCCGCTAGCGTGACCATCATGACCCCACCGGAGTCGAGGTGGCGCTGATAGGCTTCGGCAGCATCTACCAACGCGGCGGCGTTGAAGTGGCGGTAGTGGTGCTTGATGAACTGGCTGATAGCCCCTTTGACCTGTGGCTCACGGACTGCGGATGTGGTTTCACTGCGAGACATAATCTAGACCCCCTTTGAACTATGGCTCGCGGGGTGAACGAACGGCTCCCCCCCAGGTGTACGGCTCGAGGCCGATTCCCCACGCCGGGCTGCCTGGAGCGGTTTTCATGACCACTGCACAGGGTGGGTGCAGCAATCATGAAAACCCGCCATAGGCATCAAAACAGAAGTATACAGAAAATGTCAGGACAGAATCAGGTTAACAGCGCTTCCCGCCTGAGCCTCAGCCATGAAAAAGAGGGGAGATTCCCCCCTCTTTCGAGTGACCGAGTGTTTACGAACCCTGAGCAATGGTTTGAAGTTGCTGGATGATGTTATCGAGGGTAGAGACTACCGGAGCTTGGCTGTAAGGGTTGTTGGCGCTGTAGTCGAGGGCTCCCATGCTGGGGGTAGCTGCGCTGGTAGTGCTCGAACCGGGCGTGGTAGTGGTGCTAGAGGTGTTGCTGCTATCGGTGCTCGAGCTAGGTGTGGTGGTCGTGCTAGTCGAAGCGCTGCTATTGTCGGTGCTGGTAGTCGAACTTGGAGCAGTGGTGGCCGTGCTATCAGTAGAGCTGGGCGTGGTGCTAGGAGCAGCAGTGCTTGTATCGGTAGTGGTGGTCGAACTCGGAGCCGTGGTGGTGCTGTCGGTAGCGGTGCTTGAAGGAACTGCGGTGCTGCTGGAACTGCTGTCGGTGCTGCTGCCCGAACCGGAAGTGGTGCTGCTGCTGCTGCCCGAACCGGTATCGGTGCTGCTGGTTGAACTCGGTGCAGTGGCCGTGGTGGCTGTGCTATCAGTAGAGCTAGGAGCAGCAGTGCTTGTATTGGTAGTTGTAGCTGGGCTGGCGGGTGTGGCGGTGCTCGAGCCCATGCTGGCTTGGAGCGTGGAGACCTGATCGGGCTGGAGTTGCTTATTGATATTGTCCACGTACCACTGGGCCATGCCCCCGGTCAGAGCCGAGGAAGCGCGAATGGCCTGGAAGTAGGGCAAAAGCTGTTGAGCCTCGGCCTTGGTGATGGTGTTATTGCCTTGCAGCAACTGATTCATGGATGCAATATAAGCAGCCAGTTGTGAGAATTGCTGCTGCTCGGCGCTGGACATGCTCATGGTGTTGGAGGTTTGCGCAGACTGTGCCAAAGCCAATCCAAGAGCCAACACTGCCGAAACCAGGAATACCCCTATGCCCCTTTTCATGTTTTCCTCCTGTTGGTGAGAGGCCGCGCGGTTCCTCTCCGCCTCCTACTATGGAAAGGGCTCATGGCAGTTCTGTGGCAGCAACATGAAAACCCCAAAAATGGGGCACACCTACTCTACATATAGCAGTAGAAAAACCTGGCTGCAACGAATCAAAGTATGCGTTAAGATTCTTAATCCCTCAGGTGCCCCTTGACTCTCCCCCAGGGGGAGGCCGCAGACTTCAGGCTGTGAACGAGGTCAGTATTCTGCCCATCAGCATCGGTGAGTTCGCTCGGCGTTCGCGGCTCTCACTCAAAGCTCTGCGCCTCTACGATGCAATGGGGCTGCTGCTCCCGGCCCAGGTAGACCAGACCAGCGGCTACCGCTACTACCTCGAGGCCCAACTCGAGCGAGCCAAACTAATCGGCCTGTTGCGGCAGCTTGAGATGCCTCTGAGTCGCATCGCTGAGGTGCTGGAGTTGCACGGGGTAGAGGCCGCCCAGGCCATAGCCCGCTACTGGAGCTTGGTCGAAGGAGACCTGAAAACCAACCGCAAGCTGGTGCATTACCTCGAGGACTATCTCGGGGGCAAAGGAGAGTCTATGTACGAGATACAAACCCGCGAAGTACCCCAGCAGAAAATAGTCGGCATTCAGCGCCATGTATATGTCAAGGATTTATCTGGTTTTATCGCCGAAGCCGGTGACGAATTACTCAAGCAGCTTGCCCAGGCCGGTCTGAGAGGGAGTGGGCCAGCTTTCGTGATCTATCACGGTCAGATCAACCAAGACTCCAATGGGCCAGTGGAAGTCTGCCTGCCTTTCGAGGGAAGCCTGGAACCGACGGGCCAAATACGCTTGCGCCTCGAACTCGCCCACCACGAAGCTTTCACCCGCATCACCAAGGCTCAGGTTGAGTTTCCGGGAATTCTCAAAGCTTATGACGCAGTGGAGCAGTGGCTCAAAGATCAGGGGAAGGGCATGAGCGACTCCCCCAGAGAGATCTATTTCGCTCGTTGGGACAAGATTGGCCCCGACGACCCGGCCTGCGACATCGCGTTTCCATACGCCTGAATCAGGACTTCCGTCACTGAGACGTGCCGGTTTCTCGGCGTATGGTATTGGGCGTGAACGACCTTTGCACCAGGGCCGATATCGCCACCGTCATCAACGCCTTCTACCGCAAGGCTACTGCCGACCCAACCATCGGCTACTTGTTCGAGGGGCTCGACCTTGAGGCTCATCTGCCGGTGATGCACGACTTCTGGGAGAACATTTTGTTCCGCACCGGAGCCTACAAGGGTGGCATGATGTATAAACACCTGGTGCTCAACGCCCAAAAGCCCCTGCAAGTGGAACATTTCGGGCGCTGGCTCGAGCTGTTCATGGCCACCGTGGACGAGCATTTCTCAGGTGAGAACGCTGCTACCATGAAGCAGTTCGCCCACTCGGTTGCGGCCACCATGCAGGCCCGTATCCTGGGCAATCCGATGTTTCCCTTAGCGGGGAAATGAAAAAGGGCGCGTTCTGCGCCCTATAGCGGTTAACCTAAGCCTACTCGGGTTTGTCGGAACCGGAGAGTTGGTTGGTGGTTTCTTTCAGCACTTCTTCGGTTTTGCCCTTAGCGGCTTCGCCTATGCTATCGGTTTTGCTTTTGAGGCTGTCGCTGAGTCCTTGGGCTTTGTCTCGAGCCTGCCCGGCGATTTCTTCGGCTTTGGCCTTGGCCTGCCCGGCTAGCTCTTCAGCTTTGGCTCTGGTCTGGTCGGCCATCTGCTTGGCCCGCTCGCCCAGGTTCTGAAGCGCGTCGGGGGTTCCATCGCCGTCCTTGTCGAGTTTGGCTCGCACCTCGCCAATTTTGGCCTCGGCCTGCTTTTTGAGGTCGTCGGCACGCTCTCCCACATCTTGGGCCACTTCACGGGCTTTTTCGGCTACGTCTTCGGCTATCTGTTTGGCCTGGTCGGCGAGATTTTTCAAAGGATTTTCCATGCTTAGCCCTCCTGAACTTTGGCGCAATCGGGGTTCTCTGATTTTTGTCGCCAAAACCTATTGTAGCGCAGTCTATCCGAAGCAGTCGTAGGTGGGCCAGCTTTGGATGGTGTTGCTGGTGTTCTCGAGGGCACGTCTGAGTTCGGCGATAAAGCTCCAGTCGTTCCAGGGGCGGCTATTGAAAAAAGCGGCCATAACAGCCCCGTTGGGCATATGCAGGAGCAGGGTGCGGCTTCCGGCCAGGGCCCCGTCGTGCGACCATTCCATGCCGCCATCTTTGAGCTGTACTTCCCAGCCCAGGGCGTAGTAACGTTCGCGTCCGATGTACTGGGGCAAGTTGGGGCGCTCGAGCATCTGGGCCAGGGTGGCCTTGGAAAGTAGCGGGGGCCGTTTGCGCAACCCCTCCAGACTGACCACAAAGCGCACCAAATCCTGTGCTGAGGCCACCAACCCACCATTGGAATCCTGGGCCTCGAGGTAAAAGTCGCCATAAGGGCGGGGGGTTTGCTGCCCGTCCAAAATTGAAGGAACCAACGGGGCGTTGGGGAAATCGTAGTAATGCACCTCGTGGGGCCAGCGCTGGCTTTCGCGGGTGTGGGCAAAGCGAATATCCCCGATGCCCACTTCGCGCAGCAGAGCGGCGGTATAGCTCTGGTAGGTTTCACCACTGGCCCTCTCGATAATGCGTCCCAGCACGGCATAGCCCAGATTGGAGTAAGACCAGCGGGTGCCTGGGGCAAAGCTCAGGTGTTTGCTCATCATGTAGCTGATTAAGTCTTGACTCGAGAGGGTGTCGGGCTTGCCCATGGCCTTGGCTACATAATCCAGGGTGGGTCTAAACATCGGGTCGCCTGCGGCATTGCGGTTCCAGCCCGAAGAATGCTGGAGCAGGTCACGCACGGTGATGTCCTTAACCCTGGGATCGGCCAGTTTGCCGCCGTAAGGCTCTAACTCGAGCAGGTTTATGGCTTTTTCGTCGAGGAAGGCGGTGAGGCTGGGATAAATCCCCTTGCGAACCAGGCTCTCGCCCAGATGCAGGGTAGCAACTGCGGTGACGGGCTTGGTCAGGCTGGCCAGCCGGAACAGCGAAGTCGGCTGCACGGCCTCTTTGGCGGCAATATCGGCCCAGCCATAACCTCTCGAGAGCACCAGCCGCCCGCTTTTGGCGACGGCCAGGGCTGCACCGGGAATCCGGTATTTCTCGAGCAACCGGGTCATGATTTGGTCGTAGGGCTCGAGGCCGGAAGCACCGTAGCCAGTGATGGGCTTGTTGTCTTTGCCAAAGAAAGAAACCGGGGGAGGAACACAGATGGTCTGGGCCAGCCCCAGACTCCACAGCACGAAGACCATAGAAAGCCAGCGCATATCTTTGTTAGAGCATTTCGCTCAGCCGTGAGGAACACATGAATTAATGGCCCGGCAAACTCATGCGGGTGTTTTGGCAGGGATTCGCCCCCAAATTCTTCAGGCTAGCTACTTCTTCAGCTTCATATCATTTAGGGCGGTAGTATGAGCACTGAGGTGATGCACCACCGCCGCAATACATATTGGCAGCCGCTGCGGCTCCTGCCCTTTTTGGTGTTGCTGCTGCTCTCGAGCACCGAGGCCCGGCATTTGCTGGGCAGTGTGCTTCAGCCAATCCACCCCCAGGTGGTTTGCTATAGCCAGCAGGACTGCACTAAAGCCGGGCCAGTACAGGCTGCGGCAATGCGCCAACCATTGGCCCTGCCCACCCCGCCTTCGGCAATCCTCCCACTGGCTCAGACTTTATATTGCTCGAGCCGCAAAAATTCCTCCATCACTCTGGCTCGAGCCGGTTTCCGAAATATATTTCTCCGGGTCGGGGGGCCGAGGGCTCCGCCTGTGCGGGCCTGACCTCAGCCAACCTGTTAAGCCTCTTTTCTCCTACAGGAGTCCATTTCATGTTGCAAAACCCCGATGTTGTCATCGAAAAACCTTCCTTTGTGCGCTACTTCTGGCTCGAGTGGCTGCGCCCAATCGGCGAAGCCCTGCTGTTGGCGCTGCTCATCACCACGTTTGCTTTTACCACGGTAGGGGTGCTGGGCAGCAGCGACGAACCCACCTTGCACTCGGGTGAGCGGCTGTTCGTACCCAAATACCAGACCTGGCTGCACCGCTTTGGTATCGGCAGTTTTCACCGGGGCGATTTGGTGGTGGTACGGCCCCCCTCCTCGTCGCCCTATGCGGTTCAGCCCTTGCCGTTTCTGGGTCAGTTGGGCGCGACCTTCCGGCCCTTCTTTATCAAGCGCATCGTGGGCTTGCCAGGAGACCGTCTGCGCATGGTGCAAGGGCAGCTATATATCAACGGCAAGGCTGTAAACGAAAGCCACACAGTTCCCTACTGGCAGGCTAAGGGCCAATGGGATCAGTCCTCGAGCCTGGCAAACTCCGATACCTGGACTTTTCGCAAGGGACAAATAGGAGAGTTTGCAGTGCCCCAGGGGATGTATTTCGTGATGGGGGATAACCGTAGTCCGGGAGGCTCAGAAGACTCGAGGGATTTTGGCCCAGTGGCCCTCAACCAAATCGGTGGGCGGGCTAGTTTCATGCTTTGGCCTCCGCTCACCCGCGACACCAATGGGCATTGGCAGCTTAATTGGCATCCCATGCGAGCCCCCCAGGGCTTGCAAGGTATTCGGTAAAAATCCCCTGTGATACTCTGGAGGCAGCATATGGCAGAATCCAAAGCAAAAGAAAAACCCAACAAGGAACCCTTTGCTGGGGCCTACTTTATCGGTCTGATAATTACCCTGGCGCTGTTGGTGGGTGTGGTGGCGGTGGGGGCGGGGTTGCCCCCGGCCATCTCGGGTTTTCTGGTGGCGTTGTTGCTGGGGGTAACGGTCAATCCCAAATATGCCCTTGGGTTTCTCAGCGCAGGGGTGTTTTCGGCCCTGCTGGGCTTCGCCGGGCACGAGCCCCAGGTGGCCTGGGGCGGGGTTGGCTTGATTCTCTCGAGCCTGATCGTCTGGCGTTTTATCAAGTCCTGAGGGTAGCGTGCGCTCCAATCTGACCCCCCCGCGTGTGGCTCATGCCCTCACCCTGGCGGGAATTATTGGAGCTGCTTGGTTTTACCTCGTCCAGCATAACGAGTTCGGCATTGCCCTGGCGGTGACAACCCTGGTGGGCAGTGGGGTGGTGCAGTATGGCAGCGGCAAGCCCTTCGTGGTTCCACTGCTGCTAATTTTGCTGATTTTGCTGGTGGGGGTTCAGCTCGTGGACGGGAAATTGGTGGCGGCCCTGATTGGTGCAGGGCTGGGAACCGGGCTACCCTATTTGGCCTATCGAAGGAGCAAACATGAAAGTAGCGCTTCTCCACCTGGCAACCCGTGAAACCCCTCAAGCTACCCTCGAGGCGGCTATGCCACTCCTCCAGCAGGCCTGGCAGCAAGGTGCGGATTTGGCCTTGCTGCCCGAACTTTTCCCCAGTGGCTACCGCTATGCCGATGCCGAGCAAACCCCCTGGGTTCTCTCGAGGTTGCAGCACTTTGCCCAGGAATCGAAGATGCTGTTGGCGGGGGGGGTTCTGGAGCAAGCAGGCCAGCGCTATGCCAATCGGATGTATGTCCTGGGGCCACAAGGCCCACTGGCTCATTACACCAAAACCCACCTGATTCCGGCATTTGGCGAGCCCGAGACCATGATTGCCGGAAACCAACTGGTGACGCTCGAGCTGCACGGATTCAAGGCCGGACTCAGCATCTGCTTCGACTTGCGCTTTCCCGAGATATACCGGGCTTACGCGGTGGACGGGGTGAACTTGTTCTTGGTGCCCTCGGCTTGGCCGGGGAGCCGCAGCTACGCTTGGGAATTGCTCGCCAAAGCCAGGGCTGCTGAGAATCAGGCCTACTTGATTGCCGTCAACCATGCCGAGGAGCCTTTTGGTGCGCCCAGTCTGGCCCTCGATCCCTTGGGAATGGAACTGGCTCGAGTCGAGTCGGAGGGGGTCGCGGTAGTGGAACTCGAGGCCGGTTATCCCCAGCGGCTGCGCAAGGAGTTTCGGGTATTGTCTGAGCGTCGCCCAGAACTTTACGCGGGTCTTCTGAAAAGACCGGCAATCAAATAAACCAGCATTCCCAGAATAAAACCCTCGCCCCAGGCGGGCTCATAGGGCCAAAGCAGTGGCAGGTTGAAGCGGGCATACAGCAACAGCGGCCAGGGCAACAGCGCCCAGGCCAGCCAGTAACGGCGATAACCAACCGCCAGCAAAGCAGCCAGGCCCACCCCCCGCAAATACATCAGCCAGCCTGAGCCAGCCTCGTTCTGGTAGATAAACCAAGCCAGGTTGAGCCAAACCCCTATCAAAGCCCAGTCCCACCCGGTACGCCGCACCAACCAGAAACCGATGACGAATAGACCAAGCCAAGGTAACGCATCCAACATGGAACTAAGTCTACCCGGCGCTATCGCGGTTCTCTACTAAGTAGAGGTTTGCATATATAAGCGCCCATTAGCCCCAGAATTTTTGTGTGAGTGAGGCTTTTAAATAACTCCGCTGGAGGGCCGAGCTATTATGAAAACCGCGATAGGCTGACGCAGCAAACACTCAAGTTATGTACAAATGAATAAAGCTTACTGCAACAGGTAAATCTACTCCAAGGTTGATTCCAAAAACCGCGCTCGGTCAATGCTGATTCAGGATGTGCTGGATTGCTGCTTCGAGCTGCTTGGCGGGGTCGGTCTCGAGCAAATCCGGCTCTACTCCCCGTCCTTCCCAGGTAGGGCCACTAAAGGGGGCCAGCACGCCGTTGGCAATCAGGGCTACGGCCCCATCGGAAAAACAATAGGGGGTTACGGCGTAGGTGTTGCCTGCGGTGCGGGTGCCAATCAAGTAGGCCCGCTTGGCATCTTTCAAAGCCCCGGCCAGCCCTTCAGCTGCCGAGTTGACCCCGCCATCAATCAATACCACCAAGGGTTTAAGGGTTTGCGGACGGCCTATCAGGGGTGGGGGGATGGTGGGCAGGGGGGCCGGGAACACCCCTCGGCTGACGATACGCCAGGGCACCCCGGTCATGAATACCCCGGCGACTTCGGCCATCCGCAGGGCCAACCCACCGGGGTTTCCCCGCAAGTCCAGCACATATCCCTTGGCCTGGGCATTGTAGCGACGCACGGCTGCTTGCAGGGCACCCAAGCCAATAGTGTCTACCAGATTGCTGAGCCTGACAATCACCACACCCGATTCGAGGCTGACCTCTGGCAAAGCGTAAACTCGGCCTGAAGAGGGGTTGTTTTTGGCTGGGGGCTTGCTGTTTTTGTCTTCACTGGGTGCTGTGGCAGTTGGGGAAGAATTGCCCGCAGGGCTCGAGGTTGCTTGGGGTGGGGTGAGGTCGGAGTCCTTGAAAGGCAGGGCCTGGCACTGGCTGCCTCCCAGATATAGCCTGGCCAGCTCAGGGCTGAGTACCCTCGAGTGGTTATCCTCGAGGCGCTGATACATCTTGTCTAGCAAGCTATAAAGGCCATTCCAACTGTTTATACTGGGGAGTTTGGCCCGGTATTCGCTGCCAATAGCCTTCCAGTCGTGCCCGTTGTAGGTGGTTTCATAGAAACGGTCTTCGACCAACTTCCAGGCTTCTTCAAAGCGCAAGGCATAGGGGCCGGGGGTCTGTGCAAAAGCTATTCCCAGCAAGCCCAGCAATACCATCAGCGGACGCATAAGCGAATGATACCGGATTGCCCCAAAGACCCGTGGGTGTTCATCTCGATAAAGGCGGTTTTCACCTCGTCTATGAACTGCTATCACGGTTCTCTGCTCAGATGGGGAAATATACTCAAGCCAGCCCAGGGTTCATGTAAACCACTTATCTGGTCTTGCTATACCGCGAACAACCCAGCAAAACAGTCTCCCCAAAACTGGGGAGACCGCAAAGGAACGAGCTAAACCTAAGGCAAGGGGTTGACCAACACCGGAGTGCTGCTGTTGGTGGGGGTACCGTTACCTAGTTGACCGTAACTGCCCCAGCCCCAGCAGTAGGCTTTGCCATCGGAACTTACCGCACAGGTGCTGTCACTTGCCGCGATCTGGCTAAAGGTCACACCGGTGGGCATGGTGACAGCCGCAGGGACGTTGCTTTGGGTAGTGCTGCCGTTACCCAGTTGGCCGCTGTCGTTGCGCCCCCAGCAATAGCCTTTGCCACCCGAAGCTACCGCACAGGTTTGGTCACTGCCTGCCGAAATCTGGCTAAAAATTACACCGGTAGGCAGGATCAGGGCGGTGGGAGTGTTCGTGTTGCTGGTGCTGCCAATGCCCAGTTGACCAAAGTCGTCGTTTCCCCAACAGTACGTATTGTTATCCGAGCCCAAAGCGCAGGTGTGAGCATAGCCCCCTGTAATCTGGCTGAAGATCACACCTCTAGGCATGGTGACGGCGACTGGGGTGGTGCTATTGGCGCTAATACCGTTAACGCCATTACCCAGTTGACCGACGTTGTCCCAGCCCCAGCAGTAGGCTTTGCTATCCGAGCCCAGAGCGCAGGTGTGGTAGCCGCCCGCCCCAATTTGGCTGAAAGTCACGCCGGTGGGCATAGTAACAGCGCTAGGGACGTTGCTTTGGGTGGTACTGCTGTTGCCCAGTTGGCCGCTGGTATTATTGCCCCAACAGTAAGCTTTGCTATCCGAGCCCAGGGCGCAGGTGAAGCTAATCCCTGACGCGAGCTGGTTGAACGTCACCCCGCTGGGCATGGTGACAGCAGTGGGCGTGCTCTTGTTGCTAGTGCTGCCAATGCCCAGTTGACCGTAGCTGTTCGTTCCCCAACAGTAAGCTTTGCTATCCGAGCCCAGGGCGCAGATGTAACCACTCCCCGCCGCGATTTGAGTGAACGTTACGCTGCTGGGCATGGTGACTGCAACAGGGGTATTGCTGTTAGTGGTGCTGCCGTTGCCCAATCCGCCAGAGCCGTTATATCCCCAGCAGTAGGCTTTGCTATCTGAACCCAAGGCACAGTTCTGTAAATCACCGGCGCTGACCTTGAGTACACTGACGGCGATGCTCACCGACACCGATACCGGGCTCGAGGTGCTGCTGTTGTTCAAGGTGTCATAGGCTTTGGCGGTGTAGGTGTGTGGGCCGTTGTTGGTGGAGGTGTAGCTGAGGCTTTGGGTGTAAGGGCTGGTGGTGGCGGTTCCCAGCAGGGTTGTGCCCTCGTAGAACTCCACCTTGGCGATGCCCACGCTGCTAGCGGGGGTAGCGGTGAGGGTGATGCTGCCAGGGGAGGCCACGTTGGTGCTGCTGGCGGATAGGCTCACGATAGGCAGAGCGATAATCTTCAGGCTCAAAGGGGTGGTCTGGATGATGCTACCGGAAGTGGCTTTGAGGGTCAGGGGATAAGTGTTTGTAGCTACGCCGCTAGTGACGCTGACGGTAAGGCTTTGATTAACCGCACTGCCACTGAGGCTGAGGCTGCTGGGCGATACGGTGATGCCCGAGACGGGGTTGCCCCCGCTATCTACCAAGCTCAAGCTGACCGAACCCGTGAAGCCGTTGAGCGGCGTAAGGCTAGATTGGGTGGTTCCGCTGTTTCCTTGGAGCACCGGGAGGCTAGCCGGGTTCAAAGCCGCCAGAGTGAAAGTCGGGGTGGACACGCTAAGGCTGAGGGTGGCGGTTTTGCTGATACTCCCGGAGGCAGCTTGTAGGGTGAGGGTATACACCCCATCCGCCACGCTACCCACGTTGATGGTGAGGTTTTGGTTGATTGCCGGAGTACTGCTCAGGCTTACGGCAACCGGTGAGGAAGCCAGGGTAATCCCCGATATCGGATTGTTTTTGCTGTCCACCACCGAAGCTAGGGTTACGTTGACCATACCAGTAAAGCCGTTGGCCGGAGTCAGGGTGGCCTGAGTGGTTGCGTTGCTGTTGGAAGCTAGGGTCAGGCTAGCGGGATTCAAGCCCAGGTTGAAGTCGGGTTTATTGCTGACTGTAAGGGCTAAAGTGGTGGTCTTATTGATGCTGCTCGAGGCGGCTTGCAGGGTCAGGGTGTAGCTGCCGGTACTGACGCTGCTAGCGATGTTCAGGGTGAGGTTCTGGTTAACTGGGCTAGTCCCACTGATATTTATCGCTACAGGTGAGGAAGCCAGGGTAATCCCCGATGTCGGATTGTTTTTGCTGTCTACCACTGAAGCTAGGGTGAGGTTGGCTGAACCCGTGAAGCCATTGAGGGGAGTCAGGCTGGCCTGGGTGGTTCCTGTGGCTCCAGGGGCGATGGTGAGACTAGCCGGGTTCAGAGCTGCCAGGGTGAAATCGGCGGCTGGAGCTGGTGCAGTAACGATCAGGGTGAAGGGCGTTTTCTGGCTCAGCGCTCCCAAGGTATTCTTAAGGAACAAGCTGTATTTACCAGCGGCGATAGTGCTGACCACATTCAGGGTGAAGGTCTGGGTGATAGGGCTGTTCCCGCTCACACTGAGACTAGCGGGGCTTACCGTAACCCCGGTGACGGGATTGCCATTGCTGTCCACTACGCTCAGGCTGATGCTCCGGTTGAGAACCGAGTCTGCATGGTCAGAACCGTAAGTTGTAGAGTTCCAGTCAGGGGTAACAGTAACCGGTAGGCTGGCAGTATTGCCGGGAAGCAGTGATACCGAGGCGCTACCCAAACTCAGGGTGTAAGCAGGGGAAGCCTGGCTGGTGCTTTGGGTGCTTCCACAAGCAGCCAGAACCAACAGCAGAGCCAGGAAAAAGAAACGCAGCACGGAGAGGTTGACGGTATATAAGGGATATGTCTTCATACGTCACTAAACGTAGCGTAGAAGTCACGAATCCGATGCTGATTTGCACATCTGGCTAGTGAAAGCTTGGAGCGGTTTTCAGAAAGAATACAGCAGCCCACCCCGTTAGAAAGACGGTACCAAGCTCTTTTTTGCCACTAGGAGTAGCGGCAGCCGCGATAATCTAGACCTTCGGCAAAAGCTTCTCCCATCATGAGGGTTAGGAGGGGGTAGTTCAACTTCACTGCGATATCAACCTCTCGAGGATGTTTTTGCGGCAGATATACTCGCTGTGGGATTCCCTCAGTCGCTTATTTGTAAAACTTGCTAATGATGGGGCAATCCTGGAAGAATCTCTGCGCAACAAATGCCCTTAGCCAAAACCTGCTATAGAAACGCTTCCAGCGAATGCGATAAGCTACTGCCATGCAAATTCAAAGGTCGTTTGGGGTCTTGCTTCATCCCACCAGTTTTCCGGGTCGTTGGGGTATAGGGGCACTTGGCGCACCCGCGCGAAGATTTCTAGACTGGCTGGCCTCGAGCGGAGCAAAGTGGTGGCAGGTATTGCCTCTGGGCCCTACCAGCTACGGTGATTCGCCCTACCAAGCCTTCTCGGCTTTTGCTGGAAACCCCTACCTCATAGACCCCGAGATCCTGATTGAAAAGGGTTGGTTGGAAGAAGAGCCTCCGGCATTTCCTGCCGACGTGGTGGACTACGGCTGGATTTATTTCGAGCGCTGGCCCTTGCTGCGGCGGGCCTTCGAGGGTTTTGGGGCCAGGGCTTCTGAGGCCGAGAAAGAGTCCCTGGAGGCTTTTATTGCAGCAGAGAAGTTCTGGCTCGAGGATTTCGCTTTGTTCATGGCCCTCAAGAACAAGTTTGGGGGTAAGCCCTGGAACGAATGGGATGTGCAGTTGCGCTCGCGCGAACCACACGCCTTGCAGGAGGCCAGAGTCGAGCTAGCCGAGGAAATTGGGTTGCATGAGTGGCTCCAGTGGATGTTTTATGCCGAGTGGAGTCAGACCAAAGCCTATGCTGAGTCCAAAGGCCTTCAGATTATTGGCGATATGCCGATTTTCGTGGCTTTCGACTCCTCAGATGTGTGGGCCAACCCGCAGTATTTCTACCTCGAGCCCAGTGGCAATCCCACCGTGGTGGCAGGGGTTCCGCCGGACTACTTTTCGGAGACCGGGCAGCTTTGGGGCAACCCGCTCTACCGCTGGGACGTGATGGAGGCCGAGGGCTTTGCCTGGTGGATTTCGCGCATCCAGCAGTCACTCAAACAGTGCCATCTGGTGCGCATTGACCACTTCCGGGGTTTCGAGGCCTACTGGGAGATTCCGTTTGGGATGCCCAATGCGATTCAGGGGCAGTGGGTCAAGGCTCCGGGGCAAAAGCTCTTCGAGGCAGTGCGGGCCGCACTGGGAGATGCCCCCATCATTGCCGAAGACTTGGGCGTGATTACCCCCGAGGTCGAGGCCTTGCGCGACGGTTTTGGCTTTCCTGGCATGAAAATCCTACAATTTGCTTTCTCCGACGAAACTAACCCCTTCCTCCCACATAACTACCCAGAGTCGGGCAACGTGATTGTTTATAGCGGTACTCACGACAACGACACCACCCTGGGCTGGTATCGCACCGCCCCGGAGGAAGAAATCCAGTTCATGCGGCAATATCTCGCTCAGCAAGACATCCGCTGTATCTCCGAATATGAGGCGGCCGGGGCTTTGCTCGAGCTGGCATTTAAGAGTCCGGCCCGGCTGGCAGTAGTGCCGCTACAAGATGTTCTCGGCCTGGGAACCGAGGCCAGGATGAACTATCCTGGTAAGCTCGGGGGCAACTGGGCCTGGCGTTACCGCGAGAATGTTTTAGCCCCCGACCTGGCCGTGAGCCTGAAGGCAGTAGCAAAATCCACCCGGCGTTCTGAGTGAGGATTTCTACCCTCAGCACAACAGATTCGTTCAGACCAACTGGGAATGCTTGGAGCGGTTTTCAAGAATAAGCGCCATTATCGCGGTTTCCGCTATTTTGGTACCGTCTTTCTAATGGAGTGAGCTGGCATATTCTTTCCAAAAACCGCTCTATCCTCGAGGCTTTTGTGTTGGGGACGCTAAAAATAATACCAGCTTCACCTAGAAGATATGCCTGTAGCCGGTAGGGTGGGTCTAGAAATCCCCCATCCAGCCCCGACCCGGCTTTGCACCATGAGCTTGGCGAGGTTTTTTAGGGGGAGATTGACACCTGTGGCCCCAAGGGGCGAATGAATGCTCTTCTACATGAAGCTGGTATAACTCTGCCGCAGGGCAGAGTTATTATGGAAACCGCGATAGGGGAGAGCTATACTGAAGCCATCGAGGTTATGTGGTCTCTCCAAATTGGTTTGCCAAACAAATCTTTTTCGGCGGGAGTTTAAAGAAAACTCCTTTTAGGAGGTAGTCGTGGGAAGGCTCGAGGCAATCCGCCAGGATTTTCCCCTCATTGTGGGGCGGCCCGACCTGGTTTATCTGGACTCCGCCGCCACCGCGCAAAAGCCCGCAGTGGTGCTCGAGGCTTTGCAGCAGTTCTATCTGCATACCAATGCCAACGTACACCGAGGGGCGTATGCCCTTTCCATGCGGGCGACTCAGGCTTACGAGGATGCCCGGCGGAGTCTGGCGCGGTTGGTGGGGGCCCAAGAGAACGAAATCATTTTTGTGCGCAACGCCACCGAAGCTTTGAATCTGGTGGCCTACGCCTGGGGCTTGCACAACCTGAAACCGGGTGATGAAATCCTGCTCAGCGAGATGGAACACCACGCCAACCTGGTGCCCTGGCACTTGATTGCTGGGCAGACTGGGGCTGTTATCAAGGCAATCCCCATTACCCCCGATGGACGCTTGGATTTGGACGGACTGGACATCCTGCTCACTCCAAAAGTGCGGCTGGTCAGCCTGGTACACGCATCTAACGTGCTGGGGACGCTCAACCCCGTGGCCCAGATTGCCGCTTTGGCCCGCGATAAAGGAGCTTTGGTGGTGGTGGATGGGGCTCAGTCGGCTCCGCACCTCCCAGTTAGGGTCAAAGAGTTGGGCGCGGATTTTTTCGCTTTTTCTGGACACAAGATGGGCGGCCCCACCGGAGCCGGGGTGTTGTGGGGCCGCTACGAGGTTTTGCAGCAACTGCCTCCCTTTTTGGGCGGCGGCGAGATGATCAACGAGGTTTTTGTAGACCACTCCACCTACACTAAACCGCCCCAGCGTTTCGAGGCTGGAACCCCAGCCATCGCCGAAGCCGTAGCCCTGGGGGTCGCGGCTGAATACCTGATGAACATCGGGCTCGAGCGCATCTGGGAACACGACCGCGAGTTGGTGCAATACGCCCTAACCCGGCTAGACCAGGAACTCCCCGAGGTGTGCACCTATGGCCCCAGGACTGCGGATCGGGGCGGGGTGATTGCCTTCACGGTGGGGGGGCTCCACGCCCACGACGTAGCTACAGCCCTCGAGCAGTACGGCATCGCGGTGCGGGCCGGACACCACTGCGCTCAACCGCTGCACCGCAAATTGGGGGTCGCGGCTACGGTGCGGGCCAGTTTCTACCTCTACACCACCCATGAAGAGGTGGATCGCTGGGTGGAAGCCCTGAAAAAAGTCCGCGACTTCTTCAAGGTCTGGCTATGAGCCTTCTGGACGAGTTGTACCGGGAAACCCTGCTGCACCACTACAAGCACCCACACAACTTCGGCGAGCTAGCCGGGGCCACGGTAGATGCGCAGGGCGATAATCCTTCTTGTGGCGACCAGGTGCGGCTGATGCTACGCCTCGAGGGGGACACTATCGCCCAGGCCCGTTTCGTGGGTCAGGGCTGTGCCATCAGCACCGCCTCGGCCTCAATGATGACGGACTTGCTGGAGGGAAAAACCATCTCCCAAGCCCTGAGGCTGGCCCAGCAGTTCAAGGCCATGATCGTAGAAGGTAGCTCACCCAGCCCGGAGTTGGGCGAGCTGAGCGTCTTGGCTGGGGTACACCAGCTGCCTGCTCGAGTGAAGTGTGCCACCCTGGGCTGGAACGCCCTCGAGGAAGCCTTGGGGTGAGTAGAGCCGACAAACTGCTGGGAGGGCAGCGACAAAAGTCCTATCGCTGAGGTGGGACAATCAAGGAGCAAAGGAGGGTAATATGCAAACCCTCGACAAGCTGCAAATTCGCACCCTTGGGGAGGCCCAGGTGTGGGTCAATGGTAACCCGGTACAGTGGCGAGCAGAGTCGGCGCGGGAGCTATTTTTTTACTTGCTGGCTCACCCCGAGGGCCATACCCGCGAACACATCATTGAGGCTTTGTGGAATATAAAGTCCGATGCCAGCGCCAGCAACCGTTTTCGGGTCACGGTACACCGCATTCGAGCGGCTTTGGGTTGGCCGGGGGCGCTGCTGGAAGAGTACAGCCGCTATCGCCTTTCCGAGGAAACCTTAGGGGCTTCGGATGTGCATGTGTTTTATCGGGTGCTCGAGCAGGCCGAGCGGGCTACTGGGCTTCGCCAACTCGAGCTATACCAGCAGGCTCTGGCCTTGTACCAAGGAGAGTTCTTGCCCTCGGAGGATGGCGAGTGGGCCTCTGAAATCCGGGAGCAGTTGCGGGCGGCCTATGCCCAGACCGAACTCAAGGTGGCCCACCTGTTGTGCGGTCAGGGGAAGTGCCGGGCCTCGGTAGCAGCACAGGCCAGAGCCCTACGGGCCGACCCCTACGTGGGCGAAAACCACCACCAGAGCTTTATGCGCTGCCTCTGGCAGCTCGAGGGTAAATATGCCTCGGTCGAGTATTATCGCCGCTTCATCCGCTTTTTGCGCGACGAACTGGGCGATACCCCGATGCCTGAAACCACCGAACTAGCCGAAGAAATCAAACGGGGGGCGGATACCAATCTGGGCAATGCCCAAGGATGCCCCTTTGCCCAGCGCTTTGCCCAACCCTTGCTTCCGGCTCGAGGCCCGAACTAGAGCAGGATGCTAAACGTCTAACGCCAAAGGCCCAAAGCTGAAGGCTTAGAGTCAAAAACCTAAAAACACCAATCGCGTCCCAGACGGCGTTTCTTGGTAGGGCAATTATGCTGTTCTGATGTAGCTTTTTGGCCTCTCGTCTTTCGACCTTCGACTTTTAGTCCTTGGCTCTCTGCCCTCTGCTTCCCACTTTCTCCAGGACGGTAACACCTTGGTAATGCCTTGCGCTTACCTTAAACCTCAGGATACCGCGAGGAGGGGAGTGGTCATGCTGACGCGCGAACAGGTGAGAGCGATGCGAGAAGCACTGGAACAAATCGTTGCCCCAGTGCTGACCCTCTACATAGACATCAACCCAGCCCAACCCGACAACAGCCATAAGGCCGTGGGGTTGCGGGTAAGGGCGGCGCTGGAGGCTATCCCAGTTCCCGAGGCCATCCAGGCCCAGGCACTGGCGAAGCTGGAAGAACTGCCTCGAGGGCGTACCCAGGTAATTATCGCGGGGACAGACTGGGTACAGAGCTGGCATCTACAAACCCGGCTGCCCCTGGTAGACGGGGTTGAAGCCCGCTGGGGCAAGCCCTACCTGATGCCATTTTCCTATGCCCTGGACGAGGCTGAGCGCTTTGGGTTGGTCTGTCTCAGCCCCGAGCGGGCGCGGCTTTTCGAGGTGTTTTGGGGAGAAGTCGAGGAACTGCCCGGTGCTTTTCAGGCGGTCAATACCAGGGAGTGGAGGTCAATGAGCAATGACAGCACAGGCCGCCGCTTTACCGCAAGCCGAAGTATGCGGGCTGCGGGTGGAACCGATAGTGACCGTTTCGAGAACCGCCTGACGGCCTGGAACGAGCGGTTTCATCAGTACCTGGCGCGGGAACTTGAAGACTGGCTCGAGGTGCGGGGCATCACCCGTCTGGCCTTGATGGGCGACTCCCGCGAGATAGAAGCTTTTGCCAGCACCTTGCCTCGCCCCCTACACGAGCGAATCGCGCTCAAGCTGGCCGGTTCGGTTCCACGCCTCACGCCAGCGGCAGTGCTCAAAGCCGTCGGCTCGAGAATAGAAGCTTTCGAGCGCCAGTGGGAAAACGACTTGGTGAGCGATTTGCTAAGCCGGGGTGTGGGCGGGCTGGAGCGGGTGTTGAACCTATTGCAAGCGGGGCGGTTGCGGCTGGTGGTGGCTCCTTGGCGTGTTACGCAGCGGGTTTACCGCTATCCAGACGGTCGCATCCAGCTCGCAGAGACCCAGCAGTCCCAGCCTGTTGCCAGCATCCCGCTCAAAGACCTGCTGCCTGAGCTAGCTTCGGCCCAGGGAACTCGCCTGGCTTTCGTGCGCGATGAGGCCGAGACCCGGTTGCTCGAGGGTCTGGGCGGCCTAGGTGGGCTCGAGCGCTACTAGAGCGGGTTTCATGAGCCTTGCACAGCATATATTAGGCCCTGCGCCATCAGTATCGCGCTCTTCATTTTTGCGGCTATCGGCCTGGGGCCGACTCCGCCCTCGGGTAGCGGCAGAGCGCATAGCCGCTCTGCGCATCCCCTCTCAGAGCCAACTGTCAATCTGGAACGCAGTTCTTGCAGTTGCCACTGGCTAAATTAATATGAAGAGCACTCTAGACTTCAGGCAAAAGCCCGGTTTTAGTCTCTCGGCCCTCTGGGAGAGGGATGCTACTTTCGCCGGAGGTTTACTTGCTGAAAGCACCGTC
This sequence comes from Thermaceae bacterium, assembly GCA_015478585.1. Classification (GTDB taxonomy): domain Bacteria; phylum Deinococcota; class Deinococci; order Deinococcales; family Thermaceae; genus Meiothermus. Next base: position 61,193 of record JADMIM010000008.1, read on the forward strand.
CCTCTACGACAAACCACGCTCTCAAACGTGGGCAGACAGGGTAATGATTCGGGGGCTTTCGGCTATGGACTACCGACGAAAATAACTTTCAATCTGGCCCAGCAAAACCAGGCCCGAGGCTCCGCTTTTCTCGGGGTGAAACTGCGGGGCGACCACATTATCGTGGGCATAGACCGAGGTATACAGGGTACCGTGGTAGATGGTAGTTCCCAGGCTGCCTGCAACCAGCGGCGCGTAGTAAGAATGCACGAAGTAGAAATAGCGCTCCGACAGGGGCTCGAGCCAATCGCTAAACTGCACGGTGTTCCAGCCCATCTGGGGCACCCGCAGGGCCTTGAAGCGCCGCACCACTCCAGGAATCAGCCCCAGGCCCGCTATATCGGGGGCTTCCTGGGAAGACTCGAAGAGAATCTGCATCCCCACACAAATTCCCAGGAAAGGCTTTCCAGCAGCGATATGCTCCCGAACCCCCTCCTCGAAGCCCGAGTCCAAAAACGAACGCATCACCTGTCCGAAGTGGCCTTGGCCTGGCAGCACCAGCAGGTCGTACTTAGGAGCATCGGCGGGGTCGGCAGAGACCTGCACGTCGAAACCAGCGGCTTCCAAGCCTTTGGCTGCCGAGCGCAAATTGCCCGAGCCATAGTCAATTAGCAGGGTTTTCATGCTACAGCACTTCTTTGGTGCTGGGCAGGTCTTCGCGGGTTACTCGAGTGGCCTGGTATAGCGCTCGCGCCAGGGCCTTGAAGGTGGCCTCGATCACGTGGTGAGCTTCGCGGCCCGCTAGCACCCGGACATGCAAGGTCAGGCCCGCGTGGTTGCACAGCCCGCGCAGAAACTCCCGCAGGTGATAGGCATTGACCCCACCCGCCGCACCCTCGATAGCCAGTTCTTCGGGAGCGAAGGCCAAGTAGGCCCGCCCCGAGCAATCCACCACGACATTCACCAGGGTCTCGTCCATTGGCACGCTGGCCTCAGCGTAACGCTCGAGGCCCTTGGCCTCGCCAATAGCCTGTTTCAGAGCCATCCCCAAAACAATTCCCACATCCTCCACAAGGTGATGTACGTCTACTTGGAGGTCACCCTGGGCCTTTAGCTCCAGACCAAACCGCCCATGTTTGGCTACCGCGCCGAGCATGTGGTCGAGAAAAGCCAGACCTGTGCTAATCGTGCTTGAAGGGGGGCCATCGAGGTTGAGGGTTAGCCGGATTTGGGTCTCGGCGGTGTTGCGCTCGACGCTAGCTCTACGCATGAGAAACCTCAGAAAGCGCGAAGGCAGCCTGCAAAAACCTCTGGTTCTCCTCAGGCCTTCCGATAGAAACCCGCACACAACCCTCGAGGCCAAAGTAGTGATCCTGGCGGCGCACCAAGATGCCCTGCTCGAGTAAGCCCGCATAGGCCGCAGCCGCATCGGGGGTGCGAATCAAAAAGAAGTTGGTATGGGAAGGATAAACCTTCCAAGTCGGGTGTTCTTGCAGGGCCGCATACATCTGCTCCCGCTCGGCCAGCAGGGTTTGCACGATGCGCTGGGTATATTCGGGGGTTTCCAGGACACTCAGCAGAATGGCCGAGGTGTGCGCGGGCAGCCCAAAGGGTGGGATAAAGTTTTGGACGACAGTGCAGACCTCTGGGGCGGCCAGCAGATAGCCAGCGCGAATTCCGCCCAAACCCCAGGCTTTGGAAAAGGTGCGCAGCAGGGCGACGTGGGAGTTTTGCCTGGCGAGGGCAGTGTAATCGCTGCTCGAGAACTGGTGATAGGCTTCGTCCAACACCAGCAGACCGCCGGTCTCGAGGGCTTTATGGGCCAGTTTATGAATCTCCGCCTGGGGAAAGAGCTGGCCAGTAGGGGCATGGGGATTAGGCAAGAATACCAGCGCTGGCCCGGCTTCCATGGCCCAAAGTAGAGCTTCGGTAGGTAGCGAGAAATCGGCCTCGAGCGCAACCGCCTGATAGGACACCGCCGACATCTTGGCCGAGAAAGCATAGTGTGGGAAAGCCGGAGCTGTGTCTACTACGCGGTTAGCCGCTTGCACCAGGGCCTGAATCAGCAGGTTCGAGCCAGGGCTGACCACCATCCCTGTTTGGGGCCAGGCCAACCGCTGCGAGAGCTTGGTGCGCACCTCGTCGGCGTGCAGGCTGGGATAACGGTTCCAGTCGAGGTGCTGTAGGCGCTCGATAGCCTGTTCTTTTACCTCGAGCGGCAAGTCATAGGGACTCTCGTTCTGGTCGAGCTTGATAGGGGCTTCTACAGCCTGGTAGGGATAGCTGGATAGGCTTTGTAGATGGGGTTTGAAGGCCTTCACATCCCCGATTGTCGAGACTCCAGTCGCAAGAGTCAAGTCTCCAGACCCTCAACGTATCTGCACCCGGTAACACACCTGCCCATTGCTCCCCGGAGCCAGGGTTCCCACCTGCACCTTGACCACCCCTGCCACCACCTGACCGGCATCGGCATCGGCCGCGTCGGTCAGGCTGGTTGCGTTGAGGCTGAGGCTACCGGCTACATAGTTGGTAAAAAAGGGAACCGGGTCGCTCACCACCACCTGGGTGATGGCCTGGGTGCTCAGGTTGCGGTAGGCAATGCAGTACTCGAGCACGTCTCCAGGATTCCCGCTGACATTGGTGGTATAGGCCCCGCTACAAGCGCCGCTGCCGCAGTTTCGCACCTGCTTATAGAGGCTCAAGGCCCCTAAAGTGCCGATGCTGGTGGTATCGGTAAGGCTCTGGGGGTCACTGACGGCGGGGTTATTGCTCCAAACCAGCGTGAGGGAAAAGAGGGCGTTGTCTACAGCACCGCTGGGCTGTCCAGCAGGAACCACCACCCGCACCTCTAGCGCACAACCTTTAAGGCTGCCATCGGGGTCGCGGGGCCAGGTGTTATCCACCACCAAGCTCAGGGGCGGGGTTTGCCAACTCGAGGCAGCGCCCGAAAAGTTGCCGTCACAACTCGCATCCCGTCGCACCTGATAGGTATAACCCCCACCACTTTGCGTCAGGGAAGCCGCTCCCAGGGTTCCTGGCTTAAACAAATGACTGTAGGTCAAAGTTCCAGGGCTAGCGCTCTGCCCCGACTGGGCTGGGGAGAACAGGCTGCGGCGTACGACAGCAAAGTTATAACCGCTATAGTTCTGCCCCAGCGCGTAGCTAAAGGTGCGCTGGGCCGCGCTACTTTGGTTAAACCCCGTAGCCAGCACCACGCTGGCCCCAGCGATGTTGCTGCCGGTGGGGACGGCCTGGGTCTGCGAGAGGGTGACATTGCCCGCACTAAACAAGCTGGCCGGTAGCCACAGCACGTAGTTGCCCTGTACGTCGGTGAGGGCACTGGTGCTGCTGCTGCCCTGAGTAGCACTCACCCTGATGTTGGGCAAGCCGCGCTCGAGGCCGTTTTGCAGTGCGTCGTTGGCGATACCTGAACCTTCACCGTTGTCATAGAAAACCTGTCCCGTAACCTGTCCACCGTTGAACAAGCCGAAGTTCTGGCCGGGCAGGTTGGCGGTGGGAACGGTTATCGGCAGTAGGCCGCTCGAGGGGTTGGCGAAGCGCCAACTTCCCGAGCCCGCCGGAATACCCGCAGCAATGTCGGAAAGGGTGTTGTTGCCATCGAGAATCAGGCAGTAGTTGCCGGGGCCGACTCCCGGAAGGCTATAGACCCCCGTAGCGGGGTTGGCTGCAATGGCAATTAGCGCTGGGCTCTGGGCAGTGGTGCAGTCCGGCCCGGTACGCGAGGCCAGCTTGATATAGGCCGTCAGGCCGGTTCCACTTTCACCAGGGTCTAGGGTTCCGCTGGGCTGAAGGTCGGAATAGACCGTACCAGAAACCGTATAGCCCGCAACCACGGTAGTGACGCTGGAAGTGTTGTTGGTGGGATTGGAGTCGCTGCGGTTGGCGGGTGGGGTGATAGCTGCGGTGTTGGTGATGCTGCTGCCCCCGGCTACCGGGCTAACCGTTCCGTTGACCGTTACCGTCACCGTTTGTCCTACCGGGATATTCACTGGCAGGCTGATGGCATTGCCCGAACCCGAAGCCGTACCACAACTGGCTAAGGCCGAGGCGCTGCACATCCAGGTGACGTTTTGGATGCTGCTGGGTACGTTGTCGCTCAGGGTCGCGCTGGTGACTGCGTTGGGCCCGGCGTTGCTGGCGGTGAGGGTATAGCTAATGGGGCTTCCAGCAACCGCATTGGCAGGGCCACTTTTGCTGATGTATAGGTCGGTAGGGAGGTTGACGGAGACATTGCGAATTTCGTGGTAGTTGGTGGAACCACCGGTCGAAGCGGCAAAGCCCAGCTTGAGCGTAGCCGGGGGAGCCGAGGGCATGGTATAGGGGCCCAGCACGGTCTGAAGAGCCCCACCCTGAGTGGTCTGCCAGCTCACGGTGATAACGTAGCTGCCCCCTGAAGGCACGATGGAAATATTCACGTGCCGGTAGTAGGCACTCGCCACGGGTCGAGACGTGCCTCCGGGGGAGTCAATTTTTGTGCTCAGGGTATTGCTTCCGGTGAGATAGGCATAACCGGTAGCCCCGTTGCCAGGGCCGCGAATAGCTATGGCCTCTGGGCGTGCCCCCGGCCCTCCATTGATGCAGCGATCGCCAGAGTTAGAGTAGTTGCCATACTCGTCCAGACCAATGCCCACATAGGCATTGCTAAGCCCCCCAGGCGAACCGTTATAGCCCTGGCAGTAGCCCAATCCACCCCCAAAATCGCCGATTTGGAAACTGGTAGTGCTGCCATCAAACAGAAATACCGACAGGCCGTCGGCCCCACTGCCCCCCCAAGACAGGTATTCAAAATCCACATTTACGCCCAGGCTGGTGGGGAAAGCGGTGTTGTAGTAAGCGTAGCCCTTTTGGTTGTTTGAATTGCTGGTCAGGCGTAGATAACCAGCCCCCGCCGGATCAACCGTGCCGGAGGTGAGCGTGGCGTTTCCACCGAGTATCCAGCCCGCCGCAGTACCCCCCATAAAGTTTTGGGTGATGGGGAACTGGGCAAAAACCGAACCAACTACACCGATTGTCAAGCAAAGTAAGACCCTTAGCCACATAATCCGAACCCATGCCGGAAGGATACCCAAAGAGGGTATATCCATCGCATCCACCTGACCAGGGTAGCAGCACAAACGCTTTTACCTGGGGCAAATGAACCATTGGCAGCTCGAGGCCATAACGCCGACCATATGCCCCCCTGGGAGTGAGCCCAGAGATTTGCTCTATCGTATCCCTAATGGGTGACTTCTGGGCTCGAGCCCTAGGACATCTGGGCTTGCTGGGGACACGTCGCCGAGCGGTAACCCGCGTGGCGAACCACTCCTTGATATTGGGAAAACCCCCATAAGTCATGCCAGAGCGTAGCGGATAACATCCTCTTCCGACGAAGGGGTGCTATCTGATTTTTGGGCCTGGCCCAGTTCTACTAGGAACTCCACATGGGCCAGCGTCTCCGACCAGGCGAAGCGCCGCTGGGCCAGGTTCAGCTTTCCGGGAAACAGCTCGAGGGAAAGCTCCCAGGCAGTCTGGGGGCCGCTTTTCATCAGACTCTTCAAGTAGATGAGGCGTTCTTGATGATGCGCGGTGAGTTCGCTGCAACGCTGGGTGATGTTTTCGATAGGCCGGTAGTGGCCGGTGAAAGCTACCGAAGCACCTAGCTGGGCGGTTTTCTCCAGGCTCTGGAGGTAATGCTCGAGGGGGTTGGCAAACGAATACGCCCAGATGCCGATATTGGGCGAGATGCGCTCTAAAACCTGGTCGCCTGCCAGCAGAACTCCGTCCGACTCGCGCAGCAGCATGGCGTGACCGTCGGCATGACCGGGGGTCCAGACTACCCGGAAGGCCATCCCGGCCAGGTCTATTAGCTCTCCATCCTGGAAGGTTTGGGGATTTTGCGCGGGGTGTACCCGGCGGTGGGTGGCTTGCATCTCGGCCCGCAGGCCGCTCAGGTACTCGTCTGTGACCCCGTGACGGGCAAATAATTGCTGTCCGGCCTTGATCATTTGTTCGGGCTGGATCCAAAAGATGTGCCCGCGCTCTTTCTCGATGTCCAGCATCCAGATGCTCGGCCCCTGAGCTTCGATCAGGCCGCAGAGCCCGTAGTGGTCGGGGTGATGATGGGTCAGCACCACTCTGTCCAGGTCAGCGAAATCCAGGCCGTGCTGGGCCAGGGCAGCCTCGAGGGTCGGCTTGGCTTCTGGGGTATCCAGCGCACAGTCTACCAGCACCGCTCCATCCCCCTTCAGCAGGTAGCAATTGACGTATTTGAACGGGTAGGGTATGGGGACTTGAATCATGAAAACCTGAGGGGCAACCTCTATAGAAAGGCTTGTGGTGCGGGACATGAGTAGAGTATACCGAGTCCAAAGATTGGAGAGAGTTGACCTGAGCTGGCAGTAGAATGCCTGGTAATTTTATGACCTTGATTTTGCGCGGCCTGGTGGTTCACACGCCTAAAAATCCATTCCGGGAATCGGGCGCTCTCGAGCCCTTCTCGGATGGAGCAATCGCTATCCAGGACGGCAAAATTGCTGCGATAGGAAACCACGTCCAGGTCGCTGAGCGTTTTCCCCAGGCCAAAACTCAGGACTGCCGGGGCGGAATCCTGCTGCCCGGCCTGATTGATACCCACGTCCACTATCCGCAAACTCGAGTCATTGGGGCGATGGGGTACACCCTGCTGGACTGGCTCGAGCAGCGTACCTTGCCACTAGAGGCCCGGCTTTCGGATAACAAGTTTGCGCGGGAGCTAGCCCTCGAGTTCGTCCGGCTGCTGCTTTCCAACGGTACTACCACCGCCTTGGTCTTCGGCTCGCACTTCCAGGGGGCTACCGCCAACCTTTTCGGGGCAGCGGAAGACGTGGGGCTGCGGATTATTGCTGGGCAGGTTTGCTCCGACCGGAAGCTGCTGCCCGAGCTGCACACCACGCCCGAACACAGCTACCACGAACAAAAGATGCTGATTCATCGCTTTCATAACAAGGGCAAGCTGCGCTACGCGGTCACGCCCAGGTTTTCGCTGTCGGCTTCGGAGGGCCTCTTGGAGGTCTGCCAGACCCTGATGGACGAGCACTCGGACGTACATTTCACCACCCACATCAACGAGAACACCGACGAGATTCGCACGGTTGCGGAGTTGTTCCCTTGGGCTCGAGACTACCTCGAGACCTACGACCGCTTTGGCCTGGTCACTAACCGCTCGGTCTTCGCCCATAACGTTCATCCCAGCGAACTCGAGCTGGCCCGACTGGCCGAGGCTCAGGCCGCGATTGCGCACTGCCCGTCTTCGAATGCCTTTATTGGCAGCGGGATTTTCCCCATGAAGCGCCATTTGCAGCACGGCATTCGCTTCGGCCTGGGCTCCGATGTGGGCGGTGGCACCGGTTTTTGTTTGCTCAAAGAGGGTCTGACTGCCTACATCGCCCAGCGCTACGCCGAGGACGGCTTTCCTCTTACCCCAGCCCACCTGCTGTATCTGGCAACCCGTGCCGGAGCGGAAATCCTGGGCCTCGAGAACACCGTCGGGGATCTTAGTGTTGGCAAAGCCGCGGACATTATCTACGTCCGGCCCGAGGAAAAGAGCACTTTAGAAGTCCATTTTCGCCACCTGGACTCGGTAGAGCAGCTTTTGGGCTCCTTATTTACCTTGCACGGCGAGGCCAAAGTCGAAAAGGTCTGGCTGGACGGCCAAGAGGCTATTCTGAACTGATATGGAACAGGTTTATGTACTCCCCGCCGAGAGATTCCCCTCGCCCAGCGGCAAACTTCTTGAGCTGAGCGAAGCTTTGTGGCTCGAGCTGTGCGACACGGGTCACTTTATTCCGCGACCTCAAGCCGAAGAGAACCCGCGTTTCCGGCAGCTTATTCCTTACTGTGTGGTGCGCTACGGAGAGCGGTTTTTGCTGATGCGCCGCACTAAAAAAGGTGGAGAGGCCCGGCTGCACGACCTCTACACCTTGGGGGTGGGGGGACACATTAACCCGGTGGATTTTGAGAACGGTGGCGACCAGGGCTTCGTCATTCTTAATGCCATGAAGCGTGAACTACACGAAGAAATTTATATCAGCAATTATGAAGCCAGGCCAGTAGGCCTAATTGTTCTGGAGGACTCGGCGGTTTCCAAGGTTCACGCCGGAATCGTGTTCAGCGTGGTTGCCGAAGAAGCCCCTAGCGTGCTCGAGACCCACAAGCTCGAGGGCCACCTCGCCACCCTGGATGAAATTAAAGCCGTGTACGAGGGGCTCGAGTCCTGGTCGCAGCTCGTCTTCGACTGGTTAAAAGCCCCTCTCCCAAAGGAAGAGGGATTGGGGTGAGGGTTATTAAGACTTGACCACCAGCCCCGCCAAGACCAATAAAAAGAAGCCTTGCAGGCCCCAGCCTATCGCAGGGGTCAGCCGCCGAAAGGCTCCGCCACAGCCAAAAAGCTGCACTATGACTGCCCAAACACAGACCCCCCGATGTTGGCGACTACCTAGCAATTTCGTACACAGCGACCATCGCCCGCTGCCCCCCTGCGCCAGTGCCCGCGTGGCACTAGCCGCATAGCGGCGGGCTTTACCCGTGCGAGCGGGGGTGCTGCCGCACCTTGACTCCAGTGCCCGCGTGGCGGGGGTGCTGCCGCACCTTGACTC
>JADMIM010000142.1 GCA_015478585.1 Thermaceae bacterium
CCTTGGAGCCTGCCACCACCAGCTCGAGTTGGCTATCTTCGGTCACTACCGGGTTGAGCACCAAGCGCCCATCTTGCAGCCCCACCCGCACCGAGGCAATCGGCCCGTCCCAGGGGATGTTGGAAAGCATCAAGGCGGCACTGGCGGCGATAGGGCCGAGAATATCCGGGGTGTTCTCCTGGTCGGCGGACAGAACGGTCAGCAGTACCTGTATCTCGTGGCGGAAGCCCTTAGGGAAAAGGGGCCGGATGGGGCGGTCAGTGAGGCGAGCCGAGAGGATGGCCTTCTCGCCGGGGCGACCCTCGCGGCGCATGAAGCTACCGGGAATCCGGCCCACGGCGTAGTGCCGTTCTTCAAACTCCACCGTAAGGGGTAGAAAGTCGGCCTGGATCGGGCTATCAGAAGCCTGAGCGGTCGCCATCACCACGGTTTCGCCATAAGTGACCCAGACCGATCCAGAAACTTGCTTGGCGTATTTGCCGGTCTCGAGGGTCAGGGTGCGTCCGCCCAGTTCTACGCTGTAGCGCCGCGCCTGCGGTATCTGATTTTCTTCATTCATGCCTACTCCTAAATCGCCCAGGATAAGCGCTGGGCACGCTAAAAACCTAAACGGCTTCGGCGCGATATCACCGTCCGTCGGTAGACCCATTCCCCCCAGACTTTGGGGGCAGGAGGGCCTGCTCCGTGTGTATGCACATAAGCTTTGCAAAACCTAGAACGCAACCGGTCTGGTTCCGCTCACCAAGTTGGCCTCATTGTACACGAAAGAAAAATCCGGGGTTGGCCCCCGGATACTTTTTACTTACGAAGTCCCAGTTTTTGGATTAGCGCCTTGTAGCGGGTCGCGTCTTTGGCCTCGAGGTAGCTTAGCATGCGCTTGCGCCGCCCCACCAGGAGCTGTAAACCACGCTGCGAGGCGTTGTCGTTGTTGTTGGCACCCAGGTGGCTCGAGAGCCGGTTGATACGCTCGGTGAGCAGGGCAATCTGCACCTCGGTAGAACCGGTGTCGCCCGCTTGGTGCGCGTGGCCCTCGATAACTTTGGCTTTGTCTTCTCTGGTAAAAGGCATTTTCTCTCCGTCGGGTGGGCTCCCGTGCGCTGACCGGAGCCTCCTCTTGGCCCCTCCCGGACTCGGGCAGGCCAGCTAGGAAGTATAGTTCTGTTTTCGCGTGGGGTCAAGCAAGAACAAGCTCAAGGCCATAGCAGCCCAGGCTGCACCCGAGAAAAAAGCCAGGCTGGGGCCAAAGCGTTGCCACAAGAAGCCAAAGAGTACGCTCGAGGGCAGCAGCAACAGCCCTACCAAGGTGGTATACAGGCCAATCGCGCTGGCCTTGTCGGTTGCCGGTATGACCTTGGCTAGATAAGCCCGGCTACCTCCTTCAAAAGCCGCACTGTACAGGGCATAGAGCAAAAACAGCAAAACCCCCTGCCAGGGCCGGGTGCTCAGGCCAAATCCCAGGTACACCAGGGCATAGGCCCCAAAGCCAAGAAGCACCAGCCGGTGTACGCCGATGCGGTCACCCAGCGAGCCCAGTGGATAAGACAACAAGGCATATAGCAGGTTGTAAAAGGTGTAGATCAGTGTGGACTGGGCATCGCTAAACCCCAGGCTTTTGAGCCGCAAAATCAAGAAGGCGTTGGAGGACAGACCCAGGGTGAACACCCCCGAAACCAACAAAAACCAACGATACTGCGGCGAAAAAGTGGAGAGCCTCAAGGGGGGCAGGCGTTTGGGAACCCCGCGTTTTTCTCGCAGAAAGAAAACAATGGTCAGGGCCGCCAGCATTCCGGGGATCGCCGAGAGCCAGAACACCCCGCGAAACCCTACCAGCGGAAGCAGCAAAAACGCCAGAAAGGGGCCCACAGAAGCCCCGAGGGTATCCATAGCCCGATGCAAGCCATAAGCCCGACCATAGTTCTCGTTGGTCGAAACCTCGGCAATTACTGCATCTCTGGGGGCAGTGCGCAGACCCTTGCCGATGCGCTCGAGAAACCGATAGGCCAGGGCATGCCAAGGAGCAGTTGCCAGAGCAATCATCGGACGCAGCAGTGAGGGTAGGCCATATCCCAACAAAATAAGTGGCTTGCGGGCGGCCATTTGGTCGGACAACCGCCCGCCCACTACCTTGAACAAGCTGGCGGTAGCCTCGGCCACGCCCTCTACCAGCCCCACCGTGGTGGTATTGGCTCCCAGAACGCTGGTCAAAAATAGCGGCAGGATAGGGTAGACCATTTCCGAGGCGATATCGGTGAACAGGCTGATTACTCCCAGCACATAAATCTCGAGGGGCAGCTTCCTCACCCCAACAGCCTATCGCGGTTTGCGCTATTTTGGCCGCCACTCCTATCGCAGCCTTCATTGACATTGGCGCTCCTTAGGTTAGACGCTCTGCCGCTATGCGATGTGTGCGCCCCTCCGAGCGCTAACTGTCAATCTAGAGCAGTTCCCATGAATACCCCGAACCACGGTTTTTGTTGTTCGACCTTACGGCACACCAGTACCCGCAGCGCGGGGGGCCTGTGGCCCTTTGACTCCAGTACCGGCCTGGCCGGGGGCCTGTGGCCCTTGACTCCGCATGGGCCGTAAGGGTGGGGAGCACGATGGGAGGCAATTCCCAAAGTTTCCGTTCGGTCAAACCTTATGAAGACGGCCCTGGTGGCAAAAAGGAGCTGGGTACGGTCTTTCTAACTCATTGGAGGGCCCTATTCTTTTTGAAAACCGCTCTACTATGGCGTTTTGCCAAATGGGGCCTGGCCCCTGGCCCTCTCTTTCTAGAGAGAGCCAGAGCTTTCAGAATGGTCGTGCAGTCCGTAACCTCGAGCGCCTGCGGTATCATGAGCCCCATGACTGAGACAAAGGTTAACCCCACCCTGTCTATCAGCGCCATACGGATGCTGGCCCTGGATGCCGTCGAGCAGGCCAAAAGTGGTCACGCTGGGATGCCGATGGGTATGGCCCCTGCGGCTTACGTACTGTGGAGTGAGTTTCTCAAGCACAACCCCAAAAACCCTCACTGGCCTGACCGCGACCGCTTTGTTTTGTCAGCAGGACACGGCTCGATGCTGCTATACGCGCTGCTGCACCTGACGGGTTACGACCTTCCAATGGAGGAACTGAAGCGGTTTCGCCAGTGGGATTCCAAGACTCCCGGTCATCCTGAATATCACCATACGGTTGGGGTCGAGACCACCACCGGCCCACTGGGGCAGGGTCTCAGCACCGCCGTGGGGATGGCCATTGCCGAGCATAAGCTGGCGGCGGAGTTCGGGGATATTGTCAACCATCATACCTATGTGATTGCCTCCGACGGCGACCTGATGGAGGGCATTAGCGGCGAAGCCTCCTCGTTGGCGGGACACCTCGAGCTGGGCAAGCTGATTGTGCTCTACGACGACAACGACGTTTCGATTGACGGCAGTACCGAAATTGCCTTCACCGAAGACCGCATGGGGCGTTACCAGGCCTATGGCTGGCACGTGGTACGGGAGGTGAATGGAGAAGACTTGAACGGCATTCGGGCCGCGATTAAAGCTGCCCAGGCCGACCCTCGTCCCTCGATTATCTCGGTGCGCTCGATCATCGGCTACGGCTCGCCTTTAGCAGGCAACCACAAGGCCCACTCCGATGCGATGGGGGCGGAAAAAGTGGCCGCTACCCGGCAGGCTTTGGACTGGAACTATGCCCCCTTCGAGATTCCCCAGGAGGTCTACGACGACTACCGCCGGGCCATCCCCAAGGGCCAGGCCGCACAAGCCGAGTGGCAAGCCAAGTTTGATGCCTTTGCCAAAACCAACCCAACTGCACTAGCCGAGTTTGAGCGCCGCCAGCAGCACAAGCTGCCCCAGGGCTGGGAAAGCGCCCTGCCGAGCTTCAAGGTTGGCGACAAACTAGCGACCCGTGCGGCCTCCGGCAAGGTTCTGGAAAAGCTCGTCCCGGCCCTACCCGAGCTGATTGGCGGCTCCGCCGACCTAACCCCCTCCAACAACACCCGCACCCCCGACATGAGCGACTTCACCCCGTCCAACCCTGCTGGGCGCTACGTGCGCTACGGGGTGCGCGAGCACGCCATGGGGGCTGCCCTCAACGGCATTACCGTACACGGCGGATTGCGGCCTTACGGCGGGACTTTCCTGGTGTTTTCCGACTATATGCGTCCGGCCATTCGCATGGCTGCGATTATGGGCATCCCTACCACCTTTGTCTTCACCCACGACTCCATTGCGGTGGGGGAGGACGGCCCCACCCACGAGCCCATCGAGCAGGTCATGAGCCTGCGGGCTATCCCGCATCTGTGGGTGATTCGCCCTGCTGATGCAACAGAAACGGCCCTGGCCTGGAAAATGGCCCTCGAGCGCAGCAATGGCCCCACCCTACTGGCCCTGACCCGTCAGGCTCTGCGGGTGCTCGAGGGGGTCAAGGCTGACGGGGTGGAGAAGGGCGGCTACATCATCGCTAACGTAGAAAGCCCCCAAGCCGCCATCGTAGCCACGGGGAGTGAGGTTTCGCTGGCAATAGAGGCCCAAACGCTGCTGGCGGCTAAGGGCATTGGGGTACGGGTGGTGAGCTTACCCTGCTGGGAAGCCTTCGAGGCCCAATCCCCACAATACCGCGAGTCGGTGCTACCTAAATTGCTGCCTACCCTCTCGGTGGAGGCCGGTACGACCCTGGGCTGGGAGCGCTACGCAGATCGCTGCGTAGGGCTAGACCGCTTTGGGGCCAGTGCGCCCTATGCTGATGTGTACAGCAAGCTTGGTTTTACCCCACAGCACGTTGCCGACGAACTCGAGACCCTCCTCAAAGGATAGCAATGGTTCATGAGGTACTCAAAAACCTGCCCGCGCTGATGTTTACCTTCGCCCTGGGGGCTGGGCTCTTGGGCTTGCTGGTGTGGGTGTTGGCGGCCCAGGGAGCCGCCAACCGCAGGCTGGCGTATGCCTTGTGGGGTCTGGCAGCAATTCTCGTCATCGTGGGCATAGTGCGATAGAATCGCCGACGTTGAGCGGCACATTTTTACCTTATCCGTGCCGTAGGGCCGGGCCTAGCAGCATGGGTACGGTCACAACTTTATCGGAGGCAATACATGCCAAAACGTGTGGTGAGCGTTTCTATCGGTTCCTCCAAGCGAAACTCCAAGGCCGAGGTCAACTTAGAGGGGCTGGGCGACAGTTTTAGCCTCGAGCGCATCGGTACCGATGGCTCCTGGGCCAAAGCCATCGAGCTGGTCAAGGAACTCGACGGCAAGGTGGATGCCTTCGGTCTTGGCGGGGCTGACCTCTACGTCTATGCCGGAAACCGCCGCTACACCTTCCGCGACTCCAAAAAAATGGCTGATGCTGCCCAGAAAACCCCTATGCTGGATGGCTCGGGCCTCAAGCACACCTTGGAACGCAAGGTGGTGCGCGACCTCAACCCGATCATCGGTTGGAAGGGCAAAAAGGTGCTGATTCCCAGTGCGGTAGACCGTTTTGGGCTGGCCGAAGCCATGAACGAGGCCGGGGCCGAGGTGCTTTACGGCGACTTTATCTTCGGTCTGGGGATCAATATCCCCATCTATCGGCTGTCCACGCTGCAAAAAATCGCCTATATTCTGCTGCCCATCATTACCCAACTGCCCTTTGAATGGCTCTACCCTACCGGGGAAAAACAAGACAAGCAGGTGCTGGACTGGCGGCAAAAATACTTTCAGTGGGCCGACGTGGTAGCGGGAGACTGGCTCTATATGCGCCGCTATATGCCCCCCGACATGAAAGGTAAAATTATCCTCACCAACACCACCACCGAAGACGACCTGGCTTTTATGCGCGAGCGGGGCATCAAAACCCTGGTCACCACTACCCCGCGCCTGCAAGGGCGCAGCTTCGGCACCAACGTGATGGAGGGCTTCATCGTGGCGGCGGCGGGCAAGTATCCCCTGAGTGAGTCGGATTATCTCGAGTATATCGAGAAACTCGGCCTGAAGCCGGAAATCACCCAGTTGTAAAGCGGCAAGTCCCCCACGCGTTGCAGGGCTGGCAGTGATTTGGTGATGGCCCTGTTGCCTTTAGCGCCCCCTGCGCAGGGGGGGCGCACGGTGCGATGCTCGTGGTGTACCAAGTTGCGGGGTGGTTGGCAACGTCGGGGGGTCTGTCTTTCCTAAAACCCCTCTATCGGGTACACTCACCCTTTGGGTATAGAGCGGTTTTCATGAATAAGCGTCAATCATCTCCAAGGTTTAGGTATAAGTGATGCTTAAATAACTCTGCTGGAAGGCGGAGTTATTATGAAAACTGCGATTAGGAGGCAAGACCGATGATTAGCGTGACCGATTTACGCAACGGAACCAAAGTAAAGATGGACGGAGCCCTCTGGCAGTGCGTGGACTACCAGCACCAAAAAATTGGGCGGGGTGGGGCCAAGGTGGTTG
>JADMIM010000143.1 GCA_015478585.1 Thermaceae bacterium
AGTCAATGAAGAGCGCCGTAGGCCCTGGGGATATCGTCAGTCGCCTCACCGTCCAAACTTCAGAGGTTGACCCTCGAGCCAGCGCACCGTGATCACCCTTCCGATCAGATCCTCAACCCTAACTATCTGAGGGTCGCCCGGCAGCAAGTCCAGGAAGTTGTCGCTCCAGCGTGCTCCGGGGGCTTCCAGGCAGACCCCCTTGGCGGGTTTCTTGACGCTCAGGCTGAAAGAATCTTGGCCGATGGGCTCGAGCTGCAACTCCGGCTGGGGGAAGCGATAAAACTTATAGGGTTCAGGCCACTGGCTGTCGCGGGCGATGACGGTGTTGCCCTCGAGCAACCGGGCTGCCATTATCAAGGGTTCATCGGCTGGGGGTTTCCAAGAACCTAGCTCGGTGGTGCGGTTGGGCTCCAGATGCACCAGGCGGGTTTCGCTGGCAACTTCTTGTCCATCCAGAGCAAACCCTTGGAGGTTCAGGGCTAAAGCTCGGGTTTCAGCAGTGCCGTTGACGGCCCAGACGGCTCCTTCGGGCGAGAGGCCGACGGTAATCGGGGCCATAGCTCGGCGAATGACATAGTAGGCGGGTTTTTCGCTTCCCAACGAGTCAATGATGGCCCAACTGGTCACCGGCCAGCAGTCGTTGAGCTGCCAGACTAAGGCCCCGCCCACCGCTCGCCGCCCGGCCTGGCCCCACCGCCGACGGAAGCCAGAATAGGCATAGCGCATGGCTTCGGCTTGGATGAACTGGGTTGAATAGACATAGCCCTCGAGGCTAACCGGGTCTTTGAGGTTGTCGGATAGATATACCGCCAGGCGGCGGTGTCCATCGGTACGCCCTCCGGTGGGGCCAGCTTTGTTGTGGTGCTCGAGGGTGCGGCTCTGAGGAAAACGCTCGGCTTGAGGAATATAGCGCTCCAACAGTGCCAGCGAGGGGAAAGACTGCATTCCAAACTCGCTCACCAAGCGTCCCTCAAACTGCGGGTATTGCTGGTAGGCAGCCATGTTGCCGTGCCAGATTTCCCAGGTGTGGCGGTCGCCGATGGTGGGCTCAGAACTGAGGGCTCCGCCATAGGGTGAGCCCGGCCAGTAGAGCCGGGTAGGGTCGAGGGCTTTGCAGATTTCGGGCAGCAACTGCTCGTAGATTTCCAGGGCCACAAACCGGCTGCGGTCTGCCCCAGGGCCGTACCCGCCTACCGACTCGGCAATGGCGTAGTCCTCGTTGTTGCCACACCACAGAGCCAGCGAAGGATGGTGGCGTAAACGGCGGACGGTGGCCTGGGCCTCGAGCTGTACGCTGTGCAAAAACTCCCTGTGGGCTGGATAAAGGCCGCAGGCAAACATAAAGTCTTGCCAGACCAGAAGGCCTAGTTCGTCGCAAGCCTCGTAGAAAGCCGAGTCTTCGTAGATGCCCCCGCCCCACACCCGCAGCATCACCAGATGGGCTTGGGCAGCCTGTTGCACACGCTGGGCATAGCGCTGGGGGGTGATGCGGTTGAGGAAGGTATCGTCGGGAATCCAGTTGGCCCCCCCAGCGAAGATGGGGGTATTGTTGACCTCGAAATAAAACGAGCTTCCGGCCTCGCCTTCTACAGGCTCCTGCACTACCCGCAGTTGGCGCAGGCCCAGGCGTTGGGTTTGCTCGGTGAGGCGCTGACCGCCGGAATGCAGCGAAACCTGCAAGGTGTATAGCGCTTGGGGGCCATACCCGTTGGGCCACCAGAGCTGGGGAGCATCTATGGAGATGTGGTGCTGGAGGGAACTTGCAGGGTGGGTGGACTGGTGGATTGGTGTTCCATCTGGGCCGTATAGAGCAATTTGCATCTCAGCGCCCTGGGTAATCCCCTCTAGCTGCACAGCTATAGGCAGACTGGCCTGGGTCAAATCCGCTGAGAGTACCGGCGGGGCATGTATTTCGGCGATGCGAACGGTATAAGCCTCGAGGTATACAGCTTTCCAAGGCCCGGCAGTGAGGAGCACCGGCCCCCAGTCCCAGCCGTAATGGTACTGGGCTTTGCGCACGTAGAGGCGGCTGCTATCCCCGTTCCAGAGGTGGCGTTTGCCGTAATGTTGTTCCAGCTCGCGCCCTTTGCGCAGCGCGGATTCAAAGAGAATGTGCAGCTCGTTGGGCCCCTGGCGCAACTGAGGTTTGATGTTTACTCTATGCGGCACGAACATATTGTCAGATTGCAAGATTTGCTCACCGTTGAGCCAGACCGTAGCAAACGTATCCAGACCGTCGAGACAAAGGTCTATATGAGGCTCGAGCAGGGTTTGGGTGCTCATCTCAAAGGAGGTGCGGTAGAGCCAGTCGCTATGGGCTACCCACTGCACCAGAGGCTCGTTCAGGCCGTAAAAAGGGTCGGGTATTTGGCCAGCCTCGAGCAGGGTTTGATACACGTTGCCCGGAACCTCTGCTGCCAGCCAGTCGCCGGTTTGGGCAAAATCCTCTCCCAGGCTCAGGTTCGGGTCGCGGGCTTTGAGCATCCAGCGGTGCAGCTCGAGGTGGGTTTTGATCATAGGAAGCTCCAAAAGTACGATGCGGATAGTTTATAACCCAAAGGGGAAACCCTGTAAGACTGTCGCACGTCGTACGCTAAACGTCGAACGTCTAACGTCAAACGCTGAAGGCTAAAAACTCAAAAAACCAAAAACACCAACCACGTCCCAGACGGTATTTCTTTATTGGGCAATTATGCTGTCCTGGTGTAGCTTTTGACCTTTCTGCTTTTTGCGTTTAGCCCTCTGCCCTCTGCTCTGTGCCACACCAGCCGCTCTAAATCGCATTCAGGATTTGCGCCTTGGCGGCTTCCTCTTGCCGGGCAGTTTCTTCGCTACTCCAGCCTAATTCCTTAGCCATTAGCTCGCTCACTCGAGGTACGGCGGCCAGCGCGGCCAAGGTGTCCAGAAAAGCCAGCCGGGTGCGCCGGGCCAGGATATCCAGGGGGGTTTGAGCCATTTCCTGCCGGGTGGAGTAGAGCACCTCGGCCTCGAGGTAGGGCCATCCTGCGGCCAGGCGCTCTTTATAACCGTTGGTGGCGATTTGCGCGACCTCTGGGGCCTTGGCTCCAAAGGAGTGGTGCAGATGCTCGGCTATGTCGCTGGGGAAGCCCCTTTCCTTCAGCCGCTGGGCTCCTGCGGGGTCGAAGCCCTGCCCGCCCAGCAGGGGAATTTGCTCGGTGCGG
Source organism: Thermaceae bacterium (assembly GCA_015478585.1). Taxonomy (GTDB): domain Bacteria; phylum Deinococcota; class Deinococci; order Deinococcales; family Thermaceae; genus Meiothermus. The sequence continues at coordinate 3,183 of JADMIM010000143.1, forward strand.
GTTTCCCCGGCGGGTAAGCCAAACCGCTTGACCGCGTAGTTCACCAAGTCCAGGGCCATTTTGCGGTAGGTTGTCCACTTGCCGCCGGTCAGGGTCAGGAGCCCGGAGGGGCTTTCCTGAATCAGGTGATCCCTGGCCAGCTTGGCGGTGTCGGCATCGGGGCGCGAAACCAGGGGGCGCAGACCCGACCAGGCCGAGCGCACGGCTTCTCGAGGGATATCTCCCAGATAGGGCCGCACCTGCCGCAATACGTAGGTAATCTCGTCCTCGGTGGCCCTGGGGTGGTCGGAAAGCGGGGCTGGGTCGTCGGTAGTGCCTACCAGCGTCCCGCCCAGCCAGGGCAGCACGAACACCACCCGTCCATCCTCGGTGTGGGGAATCAGCAAGCCGGTGTCGGGTGGGCTGTATTTTTTGTCCAGCACGATATGAATCCCCGAGCTGGCCTTGACCAACTGAGGGGTGGCGGGGTCATCCAGGCGGCGGATATGGTCGGAGAAAGGGCCAGTAGCATTGACCACCACTTTGGCTCCAACCTCGAGTTCCTTCCCGCTCAGACGGTCTTTCACCGTTGCCCCGACCAGGCGGTTTTCCCGCTTGAGCAGCCCCGTGACCTCTATGTTGTTGAGGACGGTTGCACCTTGCTGGAGGGCAGTGAGGGCCAGCTCGAGGTTGAACCGCGCGTCATCAAATTGCCCATCCTGATAGGCTACCGCGCCCTTTAGCCCGGCGGATTGGACGGCGGGGAAGCGCTCGAGGGTTTCCTTGGCCGAGACATAGCGAGCGGGATTCAGATGGGCACGCCCCGAGAGCAGGTCGTAGATTTTGAGGCCGGTGTAGTAGTAGGGGGTTTCCCATAGCTTGTAAAGCGGGGTCAGGAGCCACAGGGGGCGCGAAAGGTGCGGCGCGTTTTTGAGCATAATGGAGCGCTCGTGCAGGGCATCGCGCACCAGATTGAGCTGCACCCGGTCGAAAGTCTTGACCGCAATCTCGAGGTAGCGCACCCCCCCGTGAATCAGCTTGGTGCTGCGGCTGGAAGTACCCTCGGCGAAATCGTAACGCTCGACCAGGGCCACCTTGAGGCCCCGGCTGGCGGCATCCAGGGCCACGCCGCTGCCGCTGGCTCCCCCGCCAATCACCAGTAGGTCGAAGGTTTGTGCAGAAAGTTGCTCGAGCAGGTCGGTACGGTTCATAAGGCTAGGTATAGCTTACTCGTGTTTTTCATAATAGCTTCTCTGGGATACGGGCCGCGCACCAGGCCCGATGTTCCGGGCTTAAGCGTCGCTCACACAAAAACCTTGGAGATACCTGAGGCTTATTCAGGCCAACTACCCCAGGCTCTGTAATCCTTGTAGATTCAACCAGCACGAATTATCCTGACATGCTATACTCTAAAACGACGTGGACAGGCCAATTTACCGCTTCTTGCATCTGATTTTTGCCCTGGGGACGCTACATCTATTGGTGTTAATGGGCCTCGAGGTGGAACGGTTTTTTCAAACCCGCAGCGAAATTCGGGCTACCCAGGCCCAAATCAGAGGGCTCGAGCAATCGGTTGCCCAGCTTAGCAGCGAAGTGGATTCGGCCCAGACCCCAGCCTTTCGTGAAGCTATGGCCCGGCGCATGGGCTACGTTCAGCAAAATGAGATTCTCTATCCCAAAGCGGCCCTTACCGCGCCTCAAAGCTCGAAACCTTCACATTAGAGTGGTTTTAGTAATTGCTGCACGGGATGGCATTTCAAAAGTGCGTCAGTGGGGGGATGAGCCCTCCTTGATTGGTGCGGTCAAAAGGGCTCGAGGTTGCGCTCGAGCCCTTGGTGGGAACCGCTCCTGGGGTAGGCGTGGGTTTTCTTACCAGCGCACCTCGTAGAACCCCCGGCTGACCAGGCTATTGCCCTCTACCGTGGCATAAGAAAGTCCCGAGCCGAAGCGCTTGGCCAGGCGGCCCATAAAGTCGGCCAGGCTCTGCGCGAGTTCCTTGGAGGACTTCGCGTCCATCTGGCCGCCGATGGTCTGGGGGAGGGCACCGCCAATTTGGGCCGCGCTCATGCTCAAAGCCGCACCATTATCGCCAAAGCTATAGCCGACGGTGTTGGCGGGGATGCGAATGCGGAACTTCTGATAGTTCGGGTTGTCCTTCCAGGTGGGGCCGTTCACTGCGGCCAGGGCGTTTTTGCTGGTAGCGATGATCATGCGGTTGGTTTCTACTTTGTAGTAGAGCTTTCCGATAAAGCCAACTTCCACCGTTTTGAAGTCGCCTTCGTTGGGCAGCACCTTGAACCCGCCCTTTCCCTGCGGGGTGGCGAAGGCCGCCAGGTTTTGCAGCAGTCCCAGCAGGTTGGCCTCGGCAGTGGCAGGGTCTTTGACCTCCACGTACAACAAGGTGTGCCCCAGCACATCTTGGCTGCGGCCATCGGGAGCGGGGGGCGGCCCCTGTACGGTGACGGAAGCGTAGTGGTTGCCAAAGGCCGAGAGGTCGAGATTGATTTTGCTGTTGAACTCACCAGCCAGGGTGCTCAGGTAGGAGGCCAGCTTGGCGAAGTCCAGCACACCGGTGGAAACTGCGAGCCCCTGGGGCAAGTTGGCGGCATCGTAGGGCGGGTCTTTGGGCAGGAAAAAGCTGGCCAAGGTTGAGTCGGGTGCAGGGTTGATATCTACTCGAGTCTCGTCGGTGTAGCCCCCAGCGGTGAGCTTGAGGGCGTAGGAGAAGCGCTTGATGACCCTGGCTGCGCCGTTGGTGCGGGGAGGAAGCTGCAAGCTTTTGAGGATGTCCTGTGGAGGAGCACCCCACAGCACGATATCGCCGGAGACCGGGGCTTGCAGCCCACGCTGGCCCTGCAAAAAGAGCTGCCCGTACTTGGGCGTGGCAATAAACACCAAGTCGCGGCTAAAGCCGGTCAGGGTGGTCTTGTCGCTGCCCACCAGCCATCCGGCTCGAGGCTTTAGACCCTTGGTGTCTTTGCGGAGGGTTTTCATGGCGGTGGCGCTGGGTCGGGCCATCACGAAAAAGCCATCACTGTATAGCGCCACTGCCGCGCCCCCTGCTGCGATACCCAGCAGGTCAGAGTCGCTGCCTGCTTGCATCTGCAACTCGCGGCTAAGGAGGTTTTCCATCCCGCTTTGCTTCCAGTCGGCGGCGATGCCCTTGAAGTAGCGGCTGTTGCCCAGGTCGCTCAGATAGAAGCCCGCCACCGCGCCCTGCGGGGCCAGGGAGAGCAG
>JADMIM010000221.1 GCA_015478585.1 Thermaceae bacterium
TCAGCAAACTGAACAGCAAACCGTACATCCCGGTTCCGTTGCTACTCGCACCCCGTTACTGACTGCGATCTATGGCCCCCACAACTCCACGGCTCCACAGGCTCCGGAGTGGCTGCGGCAGATTCCAGCCGTCGAGATCCTCCGACGAGTGTGGGTACAGCAGTTCCATGCCCCGAATGAGCAAGGGGTGGTGCGCATGCGCGAGGGGAAGGATTTGCCGCCATCCAACCTATGGATTCACTCGCCATACGATGAAGATGTACGCTACGGTATCAAGCGCAGCACCAATTGGGCAGGGTACAAGGTCCATCTCACTGAGACTTGCGACCCTGACCCGGACAGTGTGCATCTGATCACCCAGGTGCAGACTACCACGGCCACAGAGGGGGACGTTACTCAAGTACGAGAGATACAAACCGAACTGAAGGCCAAGGGGTTAGCGCCTAAAACTCACCTGGTGGATGCTGGGTACACGAGTGCGGAGGAGTTCGTGACCAGTCAGCGGGAGCGGGGGATCGAGTTGTTGGGACCTATCCGAGAAGACCACCAGTGGCAGGCGCGGCAAGCACAAGCGCAAGGTCCAGCAGAGCAGGGCTATGGATTAGCTTCATTCAAGATTGATTGGGAGCACAAGCGTGTTACCTGCCCGCAAGGTAAGCCGAGCCGCTACTGGAAACCAGGGCAGGATATCTGCGGGCGAGCAACTGTCAAGGCGGTATTTCACGCTAGCGATTGTGAGAGCTGTGCCGTAAGGAGCCTATGTACGCACAGCGAGAAGGGGCCGCGCTCGATCACATTCCGAGAGCGAGCCGAGCATGAAGCGCCTCAAGAAGTGCGGCAGCGGCAACGTACAGCCGAGTTCAAGGCGGCAATCGACGTGCGGGCAGGAGTGGAAGGCACTATGTCACAGGGGGTGAGGAGCTTTGAGCTAAGGCAGACGCGCTACATCGGGTTGGCTCGCACACATCTACAGCACATCCTGACGGCTGTAGCTATGAACATCGTGCGGCTAGTCGCCTGGTGGCAGGGCACGAAGCATTCCCGCACCCGCATTTCGCACTTTGCGGCATTAGCCCCGGCGCTGGCTGCAGCTTGAGTCCGACCGACTCAGCCATTGGGCGACAGTGTCATTGTTGGGTTTACCCCAAGTCCTGGTAGTAATCCTCCAGAAACAGGGCGTTGTCCTGAACAGCCCAGTTAATCTCGTCTGACGACCAGACACGATAGGTTAGCCCATACTTGGCGGCAAAGGCTTCACCAGGAGGGC
>JADMIM010000009.1 GCA_015478585.1 Thermaceae bacterium
CTGACCTCTCCGACTTGCCTGAAGCTTTTTCCCTTTATTACGCCGATGGTCTATTGACAGTACTATCATTTCATTATAATATTATAACAACTATAAAGCTGGATCCTAAAGTTCTGCGGGAGGTGGGCGTACCTGTGAACCGAAGTAACCGTGTCCCTTTATACGCCCAACTCGAGGCCACTCTGCGTACGCAAATTAGCAGTGGAAGTCTAAAACCGGGCGACTGGCTTCCCTCTGAAGCAGAGTTGGGGCAACGTTATGGGATCAGCCGCATTACTGTCCGGGCTGCCCTGCAGCAACTTGAGGAAGACGGTCTGGTAGAACGTCAGGCTGGAAAAGGCACACTGGTCAAAGCCTCTGAAGTAGAGCCCTGGAGCTGTCTCACCTCTTTTACTCAACAGATGATGCGCATCGGACGGGTTCCCCGTACCAAGTTACTCAAGGTAAAGACCATTGTTCTCGATCCTGAACTCAAAAGTACACTACAGCTAAAGCCCGGTGAGCCAGCAGTGTTGATAGAGCGGCTACGGTTGGTGGATGAGGAACCCGCCGCGCTGATGCGGGCTTATATCCCTTTACGCTTCGTGCCCGGCATTTCACGCAAAGATTTCCCAAACACTGGAAAAGAGCAATCGATTCTCTATGTTCTGGAAAAGCGCTATGGTCTCCTAATTGACGAGGGGGAAGAAACTACCGCTCCGGTATGTCTTACCCAACCTGATGCCGGCTTGCTTGGACTGGCTGAGGGAAGCCCAGTAATCTACAAGGCTTGCGTCATCCGTAATCGCCTGGGAGAACCTGTCCTCTACGAAAAAGCGTATTGGTGCAAACCGCAGACCGAGCTGGTGCGGCGTGTTACCACTGCAACTGACTAGGTGCCCTCATGAATGAATCTCCCCTCAAGATCGGCTACGTCCCTTCCCACCTTTTCACGTATTTTGCGCAAGAATACGATGTATTCGGTCGGTCAGTCAAAACGCTAGAGGCACTTGCAAGAGAACAGGGGTTCGCACTTGAGGTAGTTTCCGAACCAGTTAGCGACGCAGTCGATGCCATCAGGGCACAGCAGGCGATGGATGCGGCAGGTGTCGATCTTGTGCTATTGCAAAGCAGCAGTTTTGCAATGGGGGACGTGGTGTCTGCTTTTGCAGCAGGCAAAGCCCGAATTGGGCTATGGGCCGTGGAGGAGCCAACCCACCAAGGGCCAGTGTTGCTCAATAATTTTGTCTCGCTAAACATGAACGCCAGCATCCTGCGAAAGTATTTCTCCCCACCTATTCCCTATAAGTGGTTTTTTGGTATTGCGGAACACCCCTGGTTTGCTCCACGCCTTGCAATCACGGTGAAGGCGCTCACTGCGTTAAAACGCTTGCGCGAAAGTCGGGTTGGTTGGATTGGCGGATTAGCCCCCACGTTTTATAACTTCACATTTGATCCCCGAAAACTTGCTGAGCGATTGGGTGGTCAAGTTATCAGTCATGAACTTGAAGAACTCTTTGAGCGAATGCAGTTCAGCACAGCCGAGGTTGATCACACCATCGAGGAAATGACTGCTTTTGCACGGAATCGGGTCGAAGTGTCTAAGGAAGATGTGGGACAAAATGCCCGGATTTTTCTGGCGCTGCGAAAATTAGCTAGAGAACAAGGTTACGCAGCCCTTGCAGTGAATGATTGGCCTAGGTTTCAGTCCAAGTTGGGGATTCACCCAGGAATGGCATTCTCCTGGCTAGACCAGGCTGAAGGAATCCCAGTGGCTTCCGAAGGCGATGTATTAGGGGCACTGAGTATGCTTTTAATGCGTGTTATCAGTGGTAAAGGAGCAATGCTACTAGACTTCACCGATATTGATCTGGACACCGGGAGCCTGCTTACCTGGCACTGCGGTGGAAGTCCCCTCAACTTGGCAAACAAAGAGGGCATCATCTGGAAAAACCACTCGACGCTGGGGCGGAAAAACTCTATGGTCAGGCCAGTAGGTGCTGTTGCCGATTTCAGATTTGCCCCCCAGCCGGTCACACTCACGCGCCTCAGCAAAGACGCAAATCGCCTCCTGGTAATTGAGGCCAAGGTTATAGAGGGGATCAATCAAGGGTTCGACGGAAGTCGTGGGTGGCTGCAAGATTTTCACCTCAACCATGAGGTAAGTACCTTGGCTGACCTTGTAAATACCGTCTTAGTGGAGGGGATCGAGCACCACTTCATTCTTGGTAGCGGTTTGCACGCTGAGGTTTTTAGTGAGATTGCTGCCTGGACTGGAATGAGTGTGATCGAGAGAGTTCCTTATCGCAATTTCTTGCAATTTGCCTAAGGAGTGATAGATGACTGAGTTGAAAATAGTCAATTTAACAAAGCGTTTTGATGACAGTGTGGTGGTAGATAATGTGTCCATCACAGTAGAACCAGGACGTTTGGTGGCCCTATTGGGACCGTCGGGTTGTGGCAAGACTACAACGTTACGCATGATCGCAGGGCTCACAGTCCCAACGGATGGGGATATCCAATTTAGTGGTCAGTCTGTGCTACAGCAGCCACCTGAGCGCCGAAACATTGGGATGGTGTTTCAGCGGTATGTGCTCTTTCCTCACATGAGTGTCGCCCAAAACGTGGGCTTTGGTCTGTTCATCCGGGGGATTTCCAAAACCGAAATTCAACGCCGGGTACGAGAAATGCTAGAGATCGTACAACTTGAGCATTTGGAGAAGCGGTTTCCGAGCCAGCTTTCAGGTGGGCAACAGCAACGGGTGGCGATTGCACGGACTCTGGTAACCAACCCTCAGATATTGCTCATGGACGAACCGCTCTCCAACCTCGATGCCAAGCTGCGGGAAGAGATGCGTACCTTTATCAAAGAACTGCAGCAACGTCTGAACATCACCACCTTGTTTGTTACCCATGACCAGGTTGAAGCAATGGAATTAGCCGATCAGGTCGGAGTGATGTTCAAAGGAAAACTCGTACAGTTTGGCATCCCTGAAGAAGTGTTCAATCATCCCCATAACTCCCGAGTAGCCGATTTTATGGGGGCTACCAATCTAATCCGAGGCAAAATTGTACGCCAGGAGGCCGGAGGTATCCAACTCAATATCTCCGCGGGTGATCTCTTGGTTCAGTCACCCGGTAGCCATGCTTTAGGAACCGAAGTTATTGCCACCATTCGACCTGAGCATATCGATATTGTGGAAACCGAACCCCTGGACAAACACGTTGGTAATAGATTCAAGGGAACCATTGAGCAAGTGGTTTATTTTGGTGGGTCAGTGAGCTACCAGGTGGAGGCAAGCGGTCTGAATCTGAAGGTTCTTGAGCGCTCGACTCGAATGATGACGGTTGGGCAGGAGGTGATACTTCGGTTGAATCCTCAAAAACTTTGGATCTTTCCTGAACAGGCCTAGTAGGTAAACCGGAGGTGAGAAGTTATGGGAAAAAGACTTTGGTTATGGGCAGTTACCATAGGCTTCGTGCTGCTAGCAGGATCGGTTCTGGGGCAACAAGCAAAAGGTAATCCAGTTGCGGAAAAGTTCCGCTCTGATTTCCTGGCTGGCAAATTGACCTGGAATGATGTGCTAACTGAGGCTAAAAAGGAAGGCCAGGTCAACTGGTATCACTGGGGCGGAAGTACCGAACTGAATACTTGGATTGATCAGGTCGTAAAACCTGAATTAGCCAAGTTTGGGATAGCCCTAAAGACATTCAGGGTCAATGATACTCGTAACGCTGTAGATCTAGTAATTGCTGACAACGCCTCAGGTAAGGGTCTGGGTATGGGCAGTGTGGATGCTATCTGGATCAATGGCGAAAACTTCTACACTCTGGGCACTCAAAACCTGCTATTCGGGCCATTTGCCGATAAGTTGCCCAACTCTAAAAACTTCTTTTTTGACCCTAAAGAGCCCCGTTCCAAGTTGAATACCAGCGACTTTGGATATCCGACTAACCTTCAGGAAGTACCATGGTCAGGCGAAGAGTACACCTGTTATATTGACACCGCCCGTCTTAAACCCGCAGATGCACCCAAGACCTTCCAAGACCTCGAGACCTGGCTGCGCAAAACTCCTGGACGCTTCACCTATATCAAACCTCCTGATTTCAACGGGAATACTTTTGTCGAAGAAGTTATGTACGCTTTCAACGCTGGTGGCCCCGAACCCTTCCAGAAACGGGCTAAAGATCTTGGCTTGCGAAACTTCATCCAGGCCACCAAAGGCGGATTTGAATTCCTCAAGCGGATCGATCCTTTCTTATTGGGTGGCGGGGGACGAGACGGAGTCCGCGGTAACCCGATTTATCCTAACAGCCCGGATGCCCTCCAGACCCTACTGGTCAACGGCCAGATTGATATGGGGTGCGAGTTTGGCAAGTACAACGCGGCGATTCAGATCAAAAACGGTAGGTTCCCCCCCACGGTACAAAACATTATCTTCCCCCAGAAAGACATGATTTCCAACAAAAACTACATCGCTATTCCTTCGAACTCGCCCAATCCGGCTGCAGCCTTGGTTCTGGCTAATGTTGTGTCGGGCATCGATAACCAGTTCTCCAAGCTTTCCCAGATCGGTTATCCCCTGGGGATTGATCCAGGTCGGCTGTCGGCTGCCGATCAGGAGGCTGCAGCCAAGGCCTCACTCCCATTACCCGGCATCACCCTAGCCCAGCTTGGGGATAACGCGGTTCCCGACACTAATTCCTCACTAGTAAAAGTCCTCGAGGGCATTTGGCAGGAGTATATCGAGCGCCAATCAGGCAAACCTCTCGAGCAGATTATCGCTGATAGCTGGAATACTCAGGTGAAATAAGCCATTTGGGGCCGAGCCCCAAACTTTTCCCCTTATGGAGCTACCAAAGGCCAATCCCATCAAACACCTCCCCCAAGCCCGCCGCCGCTGGCTAGGCCGATTCCGCATAGCCTTGATGCTGGCACCGGCGATGGCAGTTCTGGTGGTCTTATATCTCGGTGCACTCGTCTTGGCCTTTCTACAAAGCCTGGGCTACGCACCGCTATATCAAATCAACACCTTTCCCACACTGCATTACTATCAGGATTTGTTCAGCAGTACAGGTTTCTGGCAATCGGTCTTTTACACCTTCTATTATGCTCTGATTCCTACCTTCGTGGGTCTAATACTCAGTATCTATCTAGCCTTGACATTGCGAAAACGCTTTGCGCTCAAGAGGTTGTTCCAGTACGTGTACAAGCTACCGTTGATGATTCCCTACCTTGTGGGAGTCTCGCTGACCATTTTACTGTTTTCTAACGGGGGAATCATTGCTCGTGTACTTCACTTAATAGGAATAATTGATAACCCTGTAGAGTTTCCGCGTATCCTTTATGACCACAGTGGATTAGGCATCATGATCGTGTATATCTGGAAACAGGTGCCTTTCATGACTTTGATCATCTACTCGGTTTTGCTGGGGCTTGGCCCGGAAAGTGAGGAGGCCGCAACTACGTTGGGCGCTAATCCGTGGCAGACCTTCTGGTACGTGACACTACCTCAGATCATGCCAGGGATTATTACCGGTACTGCTATCGTATTTGCATTCAATTTTGGTTCCTTTGAGACACCCTTCATTTTAGGCGGGGGCTTTCCCAACACACTTCCGGTCGAGGCGTGGCGGGCATTTGATGATCCCGAGCCAGCACGACGGCTGGGAGCTATGGCCATAGTCATGGTAATCTCTGTGGTTTCTGGAGGGCTTTTATATCTCTACATTGCCTGGTATCGCCGCTTTGAGAAACGTAGGGGGAGGGTGTGACCATTCGGGAGCGGCGTTTTAGTAGAGATGGGCTAACCCCCTTCCAGCGTTTTTATCTGATCTTTTTCGCGCTTACTGTCCTGAGTCCCCTGATACCGATGATCATTGCCTCTTTTGCCTTCCGGTGGTTCTGGCCGGATTTACTGCCATCAGAGTGGTGGGCTAGTGCCCGTCATACCTTAACCCAACCAATAGGATGGGACTACGTCTTTTCGCCTTACTCAAGGTTGTTCACTGCTATCCGCAATACCTTAGTGATTGGTTTTTCGGTGACCCTGTTGTGCCTCGCTATTAGCCTGCCCGCTGCCAGAGTATTGGCGAGAGAGAAGTTCCGTGCTAAAGGGCTGGTTGAGTTTTTCTTGCTCACCCCTCTGATTGTTCCTGAAGTAGCGATTGGATTAGGTGTGCTTTTGATCTTTATCCAGCTTGGCCTGGCTGGCAGTTTTGTTGGGATTGTCTTGGCTCATCTCATTCCCACTGTGCCCTATGCCATTCGGGTGCTCACCTCGGTTTTCCAAAACCTTTCAACCGATTATGAAGAACAAGCTATGGTTCTAGGGGCGAATCCACTTAAGACCTTCTGGCATATCACCTTGCCGATGATCTTCCCTGGCATCATGGCGGGAGGATTATTTGTGTTTTTAGTTTCCTCTAATGTTTTCTTGCTGACTTTTTTTGTGGGGCGAGGACAGGTGGAAACTTTGCCTACCCTGCTATTTACCAAAGTCAGCTCGGGTGGGGTACTAGACCCGGTGACAGCAGGAATCACCCTGATCACCATGCTGCCAGGCATTATTCTTTTGCTCATCACCGAACGTTTTATCCGGGAAGAAGTCTTCGCCAAGGGTTTTAGCGGCTGAAATCCCGGCGTGCCCAAGTATGGATCAAAGCGTGCCAATGGAGAGCTTAATATGGTAAGTCCAACCCCTAGTCGAAACAATCCCGAATATGCCGCAGTGCTGCGAACATTCCCAAAGCTCCCTAAAAAAAAGCTCTTGGAACGACTAGCTCTGCCTGAAGGATCGGTGCGAGTGGTCATCGATACCGATGCAAAAAACGAGATCGATGATCAGTTCACCCTAGCCTGGGCCCTATTATCGAGGGATATCCTTAAAATCGAAGGCGTTTACGCAGCCCCGTTCTCTTTTGGTCTCTGGCAGGAGAGCTTTCAACGGGCACACCAGGTCAAACAATCCTTGTCCCGACCCCAAGAGGCCGATGCCGCGTTGCTTTCAACATTCGCGACTTGGTTGGAGAAGCTCGAGCGTGAAGGCCCCAATGCCCTAGATCCTATTTTTAACCTGCCAGGTGAGGGGATGAAACGCAGCTATGATGAAATCCTCACCATCTTTCAAAAGCTTGGTCAGCCCTCCCAAGGGTTAGTTTTCCACGGCTCAGACCGCTTCTTGTCCTCAGTGGCTGATCCGGTCGATAGTCCTGCTGCCCGTCATCTCATTGCCCAGGCATTCGAGCCTTCCGATTCTCCGCTTTATGTTGTCGCTATCGGTGCCCTGACCAACGTGGTTTCGGCAATGCTCCTAGAGCCCAAGATCATTGAAAACATCGTGGTGGTTTGGACAGCGAGCTATCCTTCAACTTCAAAACGAACCACCCATTCCCTGAACCTGGAAGAGGATCTGATCGCTTCCCAGGTGCTTTTTGATTGCGGTGTTCCTCTGGTTTATCTGCCTGGATATCAGGTTGGTGCCCAACTGAAGATATCGCATCCCGAAATGGAACTTTGGGTTCGGGGACGGGGTGCAATCGGCGATTATTTATACTCGCTTTATACCAACAACCCGCTACACGCCTACAAAAAACCCGAGGACTTCTTTGGGCGCAGCTGGATTATGTGGGATCTGATCAATATAGCCTGGCTGCTCAACCACCAATGGGTTCCCAGTGACCTCATGCCCTCTCCCATTTTGAACGATGACAAGTTTTACCAAGATGCGGGAGCTGGCAGACATTTGATGCGTGAGGCCTACGGAGTCGACCGTGACTCGATCTTTCGTGATTTCCTAACGAAATTGCAGGGAGTAATCCAATGAATCCGGCACTGAAAGGCCATAGCCGATGAACACACCTTTGCTGGGCCTAGACGGCAAAGCCGTTATTGTGGCGCTAGATCACGCACTTTACTCCGGGCAGATACCCCCACTTGACCAGCCCGGCACACTGCTAAACCAGTTGCTCAAAGAGCATCCAGATGGCCTGATAGTGACCCGAGGAATACAGCAGCTAATTCCCCTGTCGTACCGAGGACAACGCTGGCTGACCGTGGATTACTACGGAACATCAGTACTTCCTGGTCAATCCGATACCCTAGAGCTTCAGGCTCCCCTATGGTCTCCCAAGACTGCCAGGGCCTTTGGGGCTACAGGCCTCAAAACCCTGCTGGTTTTTGGCCGGGTAAACCACGAAGTCTATCTGCAAAACGTGCAGTATGTAGCCAAACTGGTAAGTGAGGCATACGATGTGGGACTTCCAGTGATGGTCGAACCCGTGCTTTGGGGTTCACGTATCCCTCAGGAACAACAGGGAGATGATGCCTTGGTAGCTCATGCCACCCGCATTGCCTTTGAGTTGGGGGCGGATTGTATAAAGATACCTATACCCAATAACCCAGGAATCCTGGAGGCACTTACGCGGGCACTTCCCATACCCATTGTGCTCATGGGAGGTCCCATTACCGATCCAGCCAACCTCTTCTCCTTGATACGGTCATCCCTGGATGCCGGAGCCGCAGGTGTTGCCCTGGGGCGCAATGTATGGCATCATCCTAACCCCGCCGCCATGGTAGCTGCACTCAATGAACTTGTTCACCATAACGCCAGATCCAAACATGCACTGGAGATGCTTGGTGCAGGAGATTCATTATGACCGAAACGATGCTCGCGCAGATGTATCGAACTATGTTTACCATGCGCACCTTTGACGAGCGCATTCATCAGCTTGCTGCGGACGATGCTATTCCCGGCTATGCCCATACCTATTTTGGCTCAGAGGCTGTTGCAACAGGAGTGATGGCTGCCCTCGAACCTAGTGACTGGATTGCCTCAACGTATCGCAATCATGGTCACGCAATAGCCAAGGGTGTGTCACTTAACGCAATGGCAGCCGAGGTATATGGGCGCAGAACAGGGGTTTGCAAGGGCAAGGGCGGAAGCATGCACATTTCAGATTTTGACAAGGGCATGTTGGGTGCTATTGGAATCGTCGCTGCTGGCATCCCCCTAGCTGTAGGAGCTGCGTTGACTGCTAAGTTCAAGGGACTGCCCTGGGTTGCGGTACCGTTCTTTGGTGACGGTGCCGTGCACCAAGGCGTTTTCCACGAAGGGGCAGGAATAGCCAAACTGTGGAATCTGCCGGTAGTGCTGGTGTGCGAAAACAATGGGTACGCCGAGGCCACCGCTACCGACTATCATCTCAACACCAAGACCATCGCCGATATGGCTTGTGCTTATAACATGCCCGCTCGGCGGGCCGATGGGATGGATGTGGTGACGGTTTATGAGATAGCTAAAGAAGCGGTTGACTTTGCGCGCTGTGGGGGTGGACCGATCCTTTTGGAATTTCTTTCCTATCGGTTTTCGGGTCAATACGAAGGCGATAAACAAATCTACCAGCCCGCTGCTGAAATCGAAGAGGCACGTAAGCGTGACCCCATCAAGGTCTTTGAAGAGAATGCCTCTACTCGTGGCTTGAGTGAAGAACGTTTGGCTGGGATTCGCCAGGAAGTAAAAGTCGTGGTGGAGGCAGCTTTTACCTATGCTGAATCAGCTCCCTGGCCAAGCCCAGAAGAAACCCTTGATGATGTTTACGTTTCTTATCTGTGAGGTATTTATGCGCGAGCTAACTGTCAAAGATGCCATTAATGAGGCCCTGATGCAGGTAATGGAAGCTGATCCCAGTGTCATCATGATGGGTGAGGACATTGCTGGAGGCGCGGGGCGAGATGACCAAGGCGGACTTGATGCCTGGGGCGGACCCTTTGGGGTAACCCAGGGATTGGTGACTCGCTTTGGGCGCGAACGCATACGGGACACCACCATTGCCGAAGCGGGATTTTTCGGGGCGGCAGTCGGTGCCGCCATGACCGGTCTGAGACCGATCGTTGAACTGATGTATGTGGACTTCGTTGGAGTCTGCTATGACCAGCTCCTCAATCAAGCAGCCAAGATGCGCTACATGTTTGGGGGCAAGCAAAAAGTGCCGATGGTGGTGAGGACGGTGGTCGGTGCTGGATTCAGGGCGGCAGCCGAGCACTCGCAGGCCCTTTACCCCCTCTACACCCATGTTCCTGGCCTCAAGACTGTGGCTCCAACAACGCCTGCCGATGCCAAAGGACTTCTAATTTCAGCTATTCAGGATGATGACCCAGTAATTTTCTTTGAACACAAGCGTCTTTACATGACGAAAGGGGATGTACCCGAAAATCCTACCCCAATTCCTCTGGGCAAAGCCTCAATCCCCAGGTCGGGTAAGGATATTACGGTCGTGGCAGTACAGAGAATGGTGAACTTCTCCCTCGAGGCCGCTCGCTTGCTGGATATCGAGGGTATACAGGCTGAGGTCATTGATCCTCGAACCTATTCTCCTCTGGATGAGGACACCATACTCGAATCAGTGGCCAAGACTGGTTATCTGATCATCGTGGACGAATCCTATCCCCGTTGTGGGCTAGCTGCAGATATCTCATCAATTGTCGCCGAAAAAGGCTTTGACTATCTGAAAGGGGCTATCCGCAAGGTTACTCCCCCTCATACTCCAGTGCCCTTCAGCCCGCCGATGGAAGACTTCTACCTGCCCTCGCCGCAGAAGATCGCCGACGCGGTGCGCGGGCTACTGGGAGCCCGGTGAAGCTGGACGCAGCCATGCTGATGCGGGGGCTGGGCCTGGCCAAGAGCGAGGTTCCCGTGGCGGTGATCCTCGAGGGCTCTTGGTGGCAGCAGCAGCGCAATAAGCTGCGGCTGAGCCACCTGCAAAACGCTCGCGAATTGCGCTTCCCCGAAATGCACCTGGGCTACTTTCAGGATAAACCCGTGCTCTACTCGTGCGCATACGGCGCGCCTCGAGCAGTCGAGCCCGTGCAGATCTTCGGTAGCCTCGGAGCGTCGCTCGCCATCCAAATCGGCTCGTGCGGGGCCATCCAGCCGAGCGTTCATACTGGCGACATTGTGCTGCCGACGGAGGTCAAAATCGGCGAGGGGGCCTCGCAATACTATGCTGAGGACACCTGGGCACGGCCGAGTACGGTTTGGGTAGGGAAAGCCGACCAAAAGTTGAAGGCTCGGGGGTTTGCCACCCACCGGGGCAGATTCATCACCACCTCGGCGCTGTTCGCGCAGCCGCCGGAGCGCATCACAGGGTGGGAGCGGGAGGGCTACCTCGGCATTGACATGGAGACCTCGGCGGTCTTCACCGTGGCCAAGGTGATGGGGATGGCAGCGGTCGGGATAGTCTTCGCCTGGGACGAGCTGTGTTTGGGGCGCACCTTTCTCGACGAGTTCGCGCCGGAGGAAAAGGACAAGCAGGAGCGGGCCAACCTCGCCGTCTTTGAGGTGGCGCTTGAACTGGCCCTGGAAGCGGAGATCCGGGCATGAGACTGGGCGTTCACCTCGGCTACTTCATGGAAGCGTGGGGCGATGACCCGCTGCCGCTCATCCCCAGGGCTAGGGCGGCGGGCTGCGAGGTGGTGGAGATCTCGCTTTACAGTAAGCTTCCTGAGCAACTTGAAATTCTACGCCGCACTGCAGAAGCTGAAGCGGTGGAACTTACCTTTACAACTGGTTTACAACCCCAAACAGATATATCCAGTGCCGATCCAGCGATTCAAAAAGCTGGCATTGAATATCTGTGTCGCTGCGTTGAACAGGTAAACGAGGCGGGTGGGCATCTGCTTAGTGGTGTAATTTTCGGATGCTGGGGCGCACGCAGCGGAAATGATTTTGAAGGGCGTCGTATGCGGGTTAGCAAAGGGCTCGCACAGGTCATGCCTTTGGCTGAACAGCTTGACGTTGACCTGGGCATCGAGCCCATCAATCGCTACGAAACGGATTTAGTAACTACCTTAAGCATCGCGGTGGAAATAGCTCGTAAGGTAGATTCTCCTCGGCTGGGTATTTTGCTCGATCTTTTCCACGCACAGCTCGAGGAGCTAAGTCTAGCAGGTGCCATTGCCGAGGCAGGATCCTATCTCAAACACATACATCTGGCCGATAATCACCGGGGTCTACCGGGAACCGGAAGCTTTGTGTGGGAAGCCCTGCTCCACGCCCTCGAAGAGAGAGGGTATCAGGGAAGGGCGGTGATCGAAGCCTTTACTCACACTGGAACCCCTGTGGCAAGGGATACAGCCACGTGGGTAAATCGGGGTTCTGAGAATCCTGACTTAGATTTGAAAAAGTCCTTAGATTTTTTGAGGAGTGGGGGATGGTAGGCCTTGATACTGAAGTGCTGCAGCGCTGGGTTTTAGCACTTCCTATAGTGTTTGAAGGCAATCTAGAGCGACTTAACGGGCTGGATACCCAGGCGGGTGACGGTGACCATGGGACGACTATTCTACGGGGAGTCCAAGCAGCAGCCAGAGCTACCGAGTCCCTTCCATCACCTGTTTTGGCCAAGGGCTTGCTCGAGACTGCTGGATCAGCGTTTCGTCGGGCTGCCGGTGGGGCATCGGGTCCACTTTTTGCCTGTATTTTTACTGAATTGGCCAAGATGATCGAGAACAATTGTTTAAGTGGTGTTGGATTGGCCCAGGGATTGGAAAATGCAGCACTCCTGATTCATAGGTTGGGGAAAGCCGAGATCGGGGATCGGACGCTACTCGACGCGCTTTTCCCTGCAGCCCAGGCTGCAAAGTCTGCCCCATCGAACCTTGGGGCGGCCCTGGATGCTGCGATGGATGCCGCGGAAAAAGGAGTGGCCGCCACCGCAACGATGGTGGCTCGGAAAGGACGGGCTCGATTTGTGAATGCAGGGGAAGTCCATAGTCCCGATGCTGGGGCGACCTCAATCGAGCTAATCCTGCGTACGCTTAATGAGGTGTACCGGTCATGAAGAAACTGATCAATCACCCCAACCGGCTAGTCGAAGACATGCTGGAAGGCTATGTCGCCGCCTATAGTGATTACATCCGCTATGAGCCTGGCAGCCGGGTAGTCCTACGGTGCCTACCTAAAAAACAGGGAGTCGGTCTGGTTATCGGCAATGGCTCTGGACATGAACCTATCGCTATGGGCTGGGTTGGTCAGGGGATGCTAGATGCCAATGCAGTGGGAGATATTTTTACCGCACCGCCTCCGGAACTGATTCTCGAGGCTCTCCGCAAGGCCAATCTTGGTCAGGGTTGCCTGCTACTTATCTCTAACCATGCTGGAGACGTTCTGAACGGCGAGCTAGCTGTAGAGATGGCCCGAGAAGAGGGTCTACGGGTCGAACCTTTGCTGATGTATGATGACATCGCTTCAGCCCCTAAAGGCCGCGAGAGCGAGCGCCGTGGGGCTCCGGGAACTACCTTTATCTACAAGCTTGTCGGAGCGCGGGCGGAGGAAGGTGCTTCGCTGCGGGAACTGCTTGAGTTGGGGTCACTGGTGCGCGATTCCACCCGCAGCCTCAGTGTGGCGATTCGCCCCGGCATATCGCCCCTGACGGGCGAAGCCATGTTCACTCTCGCAGAAGACGAGATTTTCATCGGCATGGGGGTTCACGGCGAGGCGGGATTCAAGCGGCAGAAATTAGCCCCGGCGGCAGAAGTGGTTCGCACCGTAACTGAAGCTATCCTGGATGATCTTCCCTTCCGGTTCGGCGATGAGGTGTTGGTTCTAGTTAACGGAGCGGGGGCCACCACCCTAGGGGAGTTATTAGTGGTATACCGAGAACTTGATGCTGTGCTCAAAGGGCGCGGGGTTCACCCCTATAAACCTCTGGTTGGCACGTATATCACCACACAGGAAATGGCTGGCGTGTCTGTCGCGCTGTGCCGGACAACTCCGGAACTCAATCGTTTATGGGATTCACCCTGTCGAGTTCCCTTTTTTGGACGGTAGTGCGTAGGGTGATATTGACCCGATTTGGTTCAGTTACAGTTAAGCCACTTGCCTAGCATAGTGATGGTTCTGATTCTCGAAGTCCAGTGGGGAAAGAAATCCAAGGGTTGAATGCCGTCCGGTGCGATTGTAGAAACCCTCAATGTAGGCAAAGATGGCGGTTTGGGCAACTTGACGGGTGTTGTAGCCACACTTGCCTATAGATTTGACTCCCTCAGTTTTTAGGGTGGCAAAGAAGGATTCCGAGACTGCATTATCGAAGCAGTTTCCCTTACCTGACATACTTTGAGCAATGTGATGTTTTTCGAGTTCGAGTTTGAAGGCGGTGCTAGCGTACTGGCTGCCCTTGTCGGAATGGAAGATCAGCCCCCGAAAGTCGGCCTTGCTGTGGGTTCTGCGGCACTGTATAGCCATTCTGAGGGCTTTCAGGGTGAGGTCATTGGTTATCCGCTCGGACATAGACCAGCCGATGACTCTGCGAGAGTAGAGGTCTAAAACAACCGCCAGGTAGAGCCAGCCGTCTTTGGTAACAATGTAGGTGATGTCTGAGACCCATTTCTGGTTGGGGCTATCGGCTTGAAAGTTCTGGACAAGTAGATTATTGGCGACCTGCCGTTTGGGATTTTGCTGGGTAGTGACTTTGAATCTGCGTTTGCATTTACCCCGAAGCTGATGTTGCTTCATCAGCCGAGCTACCCGCTTCTTGCCCACCCTCTGCCCAGCCGCTTTCAAATCCCTGTAGATTCGGGGTGAGCCGTAGGTCATTCGACTGCCACAATGAAACATCTTGATCTGCTCAGCTAGACCTTCATCTCGCTCTTGATGCTTGGATTTTGGCCTTCTCCGCCAGGCATAGAAGCCTCGTTGGCTTACTTGCATCACCCGACACAGCAGTTCTATCGAGTGCTTTTGCTTCTGGGCTTCTACGAAAGCAAACCTCATCGGCTTTCCTTGGCAAAGTAGGCGGTGGCCTTTTTTAGGATTTCACGTTCCTCCTTCACTAAGGCTAACTCCTTCTTCAGCCGTTCTATTTCTGCTTGTTCTGCACTTAGCCCTTGCTTTCCCTGACCAGGAAAGGCTAGCGCCCCAGCCTCTTTCTCTGCCCTAACCCACTTATGCAATGCACTACTAGATATTCCTAAATCCCGTGCCACGCCCTCTACACTTGCGTTCGGCTGCTTAGTCAGCCCTACCGCCTCCCGCTTGAACTCTGCTGGGTACACCCTCCGCGTTTTTCCCATTCCTACCTCCTTTTCTGGAGGCTTAACTTACACTGCACTAAATCGGGGGAGTATCAGGGTCTCCCGCAAATTTGATACCACTGGTTTACTTATGCCACCGAAACTAAGAGACTGTCTGAGACCTGTCCCACGCTATACAATCGCGTATGAGCGACAGAGAAAGCCGTTACCCCAGTGATTTATCAGACCGAGAGTGGGCTATTCTCGAACCCTTGATACCCGAGCCTTGGATGTTTCCCAGCCGCCCCCGAGAACACCGTTGGCGGGAAATCCTCAACGGGATGTTCTACATCAATCGCGCAGGCTGTTCCTGGCGCAGGTTAGCCGCATAGCGGCTATGGCCTACGGCCACTCCCTGCATGATGCCCAGCCATCTGCCGCACTAGAAAATGGTCTACCATTACTTCAGGCTCTGGCGCAAGAGCGGCTTGCTCGAACGCATTCACACCACCTTACGAGAGAAGACTCGGCTGAAGATGGGGCGGGGGAAGCTGAGCCCAGCCCTAGGAGTGTGGATAGCCAGAGTGTGAAGACCCGTGAAAAGGGGGAATCCAAGGTTATGACGGGGCGAAAAAAGTGAAAGGCCGCAAACGGCATGTGTTGGTGGACACCCAAGGGCTAGTCTCGAAGGTAAAGGTGTTGCCCGCCAACCTCAGCGATGCCCAAGGGGGCAAAGTCGTACTACAAGCGGCTTGGGCTATATTCAAGTGCTTGTCTCACCTGTTTATTGACGGTGGCTATAAACGTCAGTTTGAAGAGTGGGTCAAGGAAACCTTGGGTTGGACGGTGCAGGTGATGCAAAGACCCGATGCCAACTTTCGGGGCATTTGGTGGCCCGATGACGTGCCCATGCCCCCAGATTTGATCGAAGAGCTGCGCGCTGCGCAGAAAGACCCGAGGCTATCGCTCTTTCGTAGTCATCCCCCGCCGCTGGGTAGTGGAGCGTACCTTCGCCTGGCTCAGCTTCAACCACAGACTCAACCGCGACTATGAACTCTTACCTGAAACCCAGAAACCTTGATCTACGCGGCAATGATCCGCCTTATGGTCAGACGATTGGCCTCCCAGAAGCTTTTCAGACAGTCTCTAGAGCGGTTTTCGGAAAGAATTTTGGGATGACTCGAGTACATTTGCCGTACCAGTTTGATATTTTGCTGCCCCTAGCGGCAAAAGTCGGAGAACCGCGATATAACTGCTTGACAGTTATCGCACGTAGGTCAGCCAGGCATCGTATTTGGGGTTGCGGCCCTGAGCGGCTTCTAGATAGGCGACCCTGAGCTTCAGGGTGTGCTCGCCTGCCGTGCCTTTGCCGATGGCGCGGTGGTCGAGGTAAGAAACCGGCGTAACCTCCGCTGCGGTGCCAACCATAAACATCTCGTCGGCCATGTAGAGTTGATCGCGCGTAGCTCGAACCTCGCGCACCTCGTAGCCCAGGTCTCGAGCCACTGCCATTACCGAGTCACGGGTGATACCCATCAAGTTGACCGAGTGCTCGATGGCGTAGAGCACCTTTCCTTTGAAGAAGAACAAATTCTCGCCCGAGCCTTCCGCCACGAAGCCTTCCTTGTCCAAAAGCAAGGCTTCATCCGCTCCCGCCTGCTGGGCCTCGATGCGGGCCAGGGCACTATTTACATAGTTGCCACCGACTTTGGCTTTGCCCGGCATCACATTGGCGGGAAAGCGGGCCCAAGAAGAAGTGATCAGCTTGGCCCCCTTGCGTACTGCCTCGTCGCCCAAGTAGGTACCCCACTCCCAGGCCGCCACCATCACCTCGGCGGGATTGTTGGGTAAGGGGTTTACACCCAGGCTGGTGGCTCCCATCCAGGCCAGTGGGCGGATATAACAGCTCTTATAGCCGTTCTCGCGGATTACGCTGAGGATACCCTCGCTCACTTGCTCAGGAGTAAAAGGCATCTCGAACATCATCACCTTGGCACTGTGAAAAAAACGCTCGACGTGCTCGGAAAGCCGGAACACGGCGGGGCCTTTGGGAGTTTCGTAGGCCCGGATGCCCTCGAACACACTGGTTCCATAGTGCATGGCATGGGTCAGCACCGAGACCTTGGCCTCTTCTTGGGGAACCGTATGCCCGTTGAACCAGATCAGGCCGGTTTTCATCTTGGTCTCGCCACCGAGTTTAGGTTTGATTTCCGCTGCCATAGATTCCTCCAAAAACCCCTCCATGCACCCCTGGTAAGGGAGGCTAAGGAGCTACTGCGCATCGAAGCAAGATGGGCTCGAGCGCTAAAACACGTACTTGAAATCATACCTCTTTGAGCAGACTTTGTAACGATTCGGGGAGCAGGTGGCGGTAAGCCATCACGTTGCGCTCGCCGGTCTGGAGTTGCAAAAGACGGCCCGCGGTGTCCTGGAGAATTGGCATCAGTTCAGGGGTTTTGACCACTTCGGGGAGCAGGTCGCGCAACTGGGCCTCGAGCTGGGTCTGGGCTAGATATCTGGCGGCCTGCAAAGCGTCACCCTCGAGGCGAGACTTGAGCGGAAAACGCGCTAACCGTACCGCTTCCCGCTCAACGAGGGCGCTGCCCAGCAGCCTCTGGCAGTTTATGCAAGGGCTCTGTAGGCTGGGTTTGCCGCAGATGATGCAGGGGGGGTTGGGGTCGGCTTTTTGCTTTTGCAGCACCGCTTTGCCCGCCTTGAGAATGGCGCTTTGCAGATTTTCGGGGGCGGTCTGGCTGAGCTTGCGCAGGCTGGATTCTTCGTCGGGGCTGAGATTGGGCCGGGGTTGAGGCTTCTGCTTGGGTTTGGCCCGGCGCTCGAGCTGGCGTTCCTTGAAACGGATGTCGCTGACCACACCGGGCAGAACCTGCTGATAGCGGGCAATAAACTTCTCCCGCTCGTACTTGAGGTGGAAGGCTGCGGCAGAATCCGGCACGCTTACCGTGAGTACCCCGTCGGTGAGGTCGGTGGCCTCGGAAATCTGACCCAATATCTCCCCCGCCACCTGGGGCCATAGAATCAGGGCTCTGCCCCGCCGCAGACCGGCTTTCAAGCCCTTAGTCTCGAGCAGCTTGCTGAGCAGTTCGGCGGGGCGTTTGGCGGGCATGGGCGGCTCGAGTCTAGTCTATCGTGCCGAAAAGGGGATGAGCGCTAGGGTAAGTAGAGGATTATGGCGGTTTTGGGCTGTCCAGGCTCTATCTTTTTCCGGGAGGCTGTAAGTTATACAGCGTGGACTTGTCGCCTTATCAGTGGGTGGTTGCCTTCTTCGCGGCAGTAATTGTGGGCGGCTCGAAATCTGGGCTGCCGGGGGCGGGAGTCCTGGCGGTGGCCCTGTTCGCCCAGATTTTTCCGGCCAAAGAGTCCACCGGGGCCTTACTTCCGGTGCTGCTGGTGGGGGATGTGCTGGCGGTAACGATGATGCGCCGACACGCCAACTGGCCCCAACTGCTGAGAATATTTCCCTGGACGGCAGTGGGCGTATTGGCTGGGGTCTGGGTCTTGGCCCATATCAACAACGCCCAGCTTCGGCTGGTGATTGGTGTCCTGGTGGTGGGCATGACCCTTTATCAGTTTGCTGTGCGTCTGCTGCGCCAACCCCAGAGGGTGTCGAGCCACTCGAGGGTTTTCGCTGCCAGCATGGGGATTACCGCAGGTCTAACCACCATGATTGCCAACGCGGCAGGGCCGTTTACCACGCTCTATTTGCTGGCGATGCAGATGGGCAAGCTTGAGTTCGTGGGAACTACGGCCTGGTTTTATTTCGCTGTCAACCTGTTCAAGATGCCGTTGGCCTCGAGCCTGGGCCTGATTACCCTCGAGTCCCTGCGAATCAATCTGCTCTTGGTTCCAGCGGTAATTGCGGGGGCTTTTGGAGGGCGCTGGCTACTACACCGTATCCACCAAGGGCTCTTCGAGAACGCGGTGCTGATTCTGGCACTGCTGGGGGGGCTGAACTTATTGTTCTAAACCACGTCCACAAAATGGTTTTCCATCCGGGCGATTAGCCGTCCGGGGTCGGGCTGCATAGTTTTGCGCTCCTGGGAGGCGAAATAGGCCGCGTCGAGCCTTTCCCAGTGTTGCGCATCGTCCAGGGCCATAATCCAGACGAACTGATTGGTATCGGCCACCGTCCAGGCTCCCAACACCCGAAAGCCGATTTTCTCGCGCAGGGGCTTGAGTTTTTGACTCCACTCCAATGCAAACTGCTCAAGCTGGCCTTTATTGATGGTGTAGATGCGGAGTTGGGTTTTCATAAAACAATTGTACCGGGCCTCACGACCAAACCCCGGCTTCTATGTTGATAACTGCCCCCAGGCCAGGGGTCTCGAGCCCTGCCAGAATGGCCTGGGGCAAACTGCCCGCATAGGCTAGCAAAGCCCCTCTACGCCGTGCGTCCAACTCGGTGTGCCATTCGTCCACCAGCAGCAATGGGGCTTCTTCGTAGTGAGTCCAGAGCAGACGGTGCTCGGCTAAGCACAGGGCCAAAGCGATGCTACGGGCCTCGCCCCGGCTGGCAAACTTGGCGGCCTCGCGTCCGGAGAGCGACAGGCTGAGGTCGTCGCGGTGGGGGCCGAGTTGGGTCACGCCACGCTCGAGGTCTTCTTGAATGTTGTCTTCCAAAACCCCCAGAAAGCGCTCGGGGTCTACGGTCTCAAACAGCTCGAGGCCCAGCTCGCCAGGGGCCAGTTCAGCGTAGGCTTCCTTAGCCAGCGGGGCCAGCTTGGAAAGTATCCGGCGGCGCAGGGACAGTATTTCGGCTCCATATTTGACCAACTCGGCGTTCCATACCCCGATGCCCTTGCCGCCCATCTTCAAAACCGCGTTGCGCTGGCCTAAAGCCCGAGCATAGGCCGAGGTCATCGAGCGGTAGCGGGCCGAGAAGCGCGAGAGCAGCAAGTCCAAGAAGCGGCGGCGCTCCTCGGGGCCACCCAGCACCAGCTCGAGGTCGTCTGGCCCTAACAGAACCGCTCCGGGAAGCTGGGAAAGCTCGCGCAGGCTGGCCGGAGTTTCGTTGAGCTGGTGTTCGCGCCCCTCTCGAGAGAGCTTAACCTCGAGGCGGCTGGATCCAAACTGGGTCTCGATGTCGGCGTGAATCCAGGCCTCGCTTTCGCCAAAGCCGATGCGCTCGAGCATCCCGTTGCGGAGTTCGCCACCCAGCACCAGCTCGATAGCCTCGAGCAGGTTGGTCTTGCCCTGGGCGTTGCCCCCCACCACAGTGCTCAGGCCAGGCGGCGGGACGAACTCAGAACTCACCAAATTGCGAAAGTTTTTCTGCCGAAGGCGCAAAAGCTGCACTAAGCTATAGGCTAAAGGCAAAAGGGGAAATGCTCAACGCAATAGGTGACACGGCGTTGACCATTCACCGTGAGGAACGTCGCAGGTCGCAGGTCTCATGCCCCAGGTCAAAGATAAGGTTTTGACTTGCGACCAACAGCCAGCAGAGCCCACCAACTTGCGACCTGTGACTTGAGACAATGCCGTTGCGGTCAACGAATCGGAAGCCGCTTCCGATTTCGACGGTCAACGGTTAACCGTGAACCGTGCCGGAGGCGCTCAGGCCGCCCTCAATATGTTTATGCCATAATGCAGTCTATGCGCCGTTCTGCCAGCATGACCTTCATATTGGTGGTTTTCCTGATTGACACCATGGGCCTGGGGCTGATTATCCCGGTTTTGCCCCGTCTGATCGAGCAACTCGCGGGCGGTATCAACGCGGGCTCGCTCTACAACGGCCTGTTTATCGCCATCTACTCGGCCATGCAGTTTATCTTCGCCTCCTTGCTGGGTGCGCTCAGTGACCGCTACGGCCGCCGTCCGGTGCTGCTGATTTCGCTGCTGGCTACCGCCCTGGATTACCTGATTGCTGCCCTCACCCCCTATCTATGGCTGTTGTTGGTGACCAGGGTAATGGCTGGGGTGCTAGCTTCGACTTTTAGCGTGGCGAATGCCTATATCGCCGATATCTCCAAACCCCAAGAGCGGGCTAAAAACTTTGGTCTGGTAGGGGCTATCTTTGGGATTGGCTTTATCCTGGGGCCAGCGCTGGGCGGTTTGCTGGGCAATGCGGGCCTGCGGCTGCCGTTTTACTTCGCCGCGGGGTTGGCCCTACTCAACGCCCTGTACGGTTATTTCGTGCTGCCGGAATCCCTCGAGCCGGAAAACCGCAGCAGCACCCGGCCCTCCTTGACCAATCCGCTAGCATCGCTCTCGGTGCTGGGGCGCGTCCCTCTTATCCGGGGTCTGAGCCTCAGCATCGTGCTGCTCAACCTGGCCTTTCAGCTTTTGTATAGCGTGTGGGTGCTGTATACCGGCTACCGCTTTGGCTGGACGGCCTGGCAGATTGGCCTCTCGCTGATGCTGGTGGGGGTGGTTTCGGTGGTCTCGCAGGGCTGGCTGGTGGGCGCAGTGGTGCCCCGCCTTGGCGAACGGCGGGCGGTGCTGCTGAGTTTTGGGGTGGGTGTTTTGGATTATATTTTTTACGGGCTTTCCACCCAGAGTTGGATGATATACGCGACCATCCTGCTGGGACTTATCGGCAATCTGGGCGGGCCAGCGCTACAAGCCCTGATCTCGAGGGCCGCCTCTGATAAAGAACAGGGTACGGTACAAGGGGCGCTGGCGGCGCTAGCTAGCCTGACCGGGGTGGTGGGGCCGCTGCTGGGCGGGTTTATTTTCGCTGCCTTTGCCAAAGAGGGCGGGGTTAACTGGCTAGTGGGGATGCCCTTTTTCTTGGGGGCGCTGCTCTATGCGCTGGCCCTCCTCAACACCACCCTGACCTTTCGCCGCCTGCCCGAGGAAACCTCCAAATCTCAGCCCATCGAACCGGTGGCCTAGAGCGTTTCCCATGAATACTCCGTACAGTGGATTACGACCAGTACGGGGTAATTTAGGCTCCCCTGCGGGAGCCTAAATGTGGGGAAGGCTGTCAGCATCACTACCGGCCAAGCGCTGTACACAGTACGATCAGCAAGCCAAAGCCCATCTGGATCCACCCCACTACCTTGGCAGGAACCGGAGGCACGGTAAAGCTATACACCGAAAAAGGCAACAGGGCGGCTAAAACCAGGACACTCAGCCAGGGAAGCATCCCTGCTAAAGCTCCGGCAATCAATGCTGTGATTGCTAAAACTTCAACTCGGTAAACAGCCCTCAGGTCAACAGAACTTCCCCTGGCCCGCCGTACCTGTGCTCTGGCGTAGTAAATCGCTGCCAGCGCACGCATGGCCAGCACTAGCCACAGGCCCAGCGCCAGCTTTGGATTCATACCCATAGCCAGCCCGATGCCGCTCGCCACAGAGCCCAGGGCCACTGCACCAGCAATCTCGGGCAGCAGATTGCGCCCTTGGTTACGGGCATCGAACCAGAGCTGAAGGCCCATTAGCGGAAGGGCGGCCAGCAGAGGCCACCAAAACGCTTCTTTGGCATTCAAAATAGCGATCGTCAGCCCGGCCAATCCGATTAATGCATATATCAGGGCCAAACGAGCTGCAACCGGGGTACGCGGGAAACGCTTGGCTTTTCTCACATCGGCGAGCCACAGCTTGAGCGGGTGACGGGTAAAGAAAGCGGCCAGCGCGAAAAGGCCTAACCCTAAACCTGCCCAACTCGGGGCCACCAGCAAGCCCAACAGGATGGGCTCCAGGGTGAATCCCCAGCCGCCGTGCTCGTTGGGCAGGGCTACTGATTTTAGGGGAACTTTGACCGTTGGTGCGGGTGCGGTCATGGCTTACTCCTTTGGCAACAAGGTTAGCAGCAGCGTCAGGGGACTTTCGGCCCACACCGCGTGAGGCAGGCCCGCGGGCATATAAACCCAGGTGCCCGGTTGGGCCTCGAGTTCGTCACTGCCCAGCTTCAAACGTCCCTGTCCAGAGAGGACGTGCAAGATGGCTGCTCGAGAGGCGGCGTGTTCGGAGAGTTCCTGACCTGCATCGAAGGCGAAGAGGACGGTCTTGACCCCACCCTCAGCGTGCAAGGTGCGGCTCAGGATGCCTCTGCTGGGCACTGGGGCTTCGCAGCTGAGGTCGGGGAGATAGGTATAGGGTTGGCTTGCCATAGGTTTTTGCTGGTGAGACGGTCTAGCGAAACCCCAAGGCTTGGCGGGCTTCGCTGCTTAGGCGGGCTGGGCTCCAAGGCGGAGTCCAGGTTAGTTGAACGTGGACGTGGTGGATTTCTGGCAGACCCAAGAGCGCTTGTTCGATGGCCCCCTGGATAGAGTCGTGTAGAGGACAGCCTCTGGTAGTCAGGGTCATCTGTACGAAAGCGTTGGGGGGCTCGAGCCTGAGTTCGTAAATGAGCCCCAGGTTGACCACATCTACCCCCAACTCGGGGTCATATACCTGCTGGAGTGCAGCCCAGGCCTGGGCCTCGAGGGTTTGTGGGTCTGTCATCGTCGCATCACCTCCACTAAGGTGTAAATAAAAAACCCCACTCCCCCTACCAAAAGCCAGGCTGCCGGAGGAGCAAAGGGGATAAGCAGAGCTCCTACGCCCAACAAACCCCCCGCCAGTCGAGGTGTCCATTCGGGGAGCATCTCCTTGAGCAGGGGAACTCTTGTTCGCCCCACCAGGGGGGCATAGCGGTGTGTCCAGATCAGAAAGGGGGTGATTTTGTAGAGCATTCCGGTGACGATTAGACCTACAAACCCCAGCCCAAACCAGAGCCCAGCCAACCAGTAGCGTTGAAAGACAAAAGCCCCCAGCGCGAGCAGTAAAAAGCCTGCTCCGGCCAGGAAGTGCTGCACACCAACGTCCAACACCCGCTTGTTGCGGTGGCGCAGCAGGTTCAGCAAGTCGTAGCCAGCGATGCCAATACCCAGCACCAGCAGTGCCACCCCCAGCCGCTGCCCCCAAGCCAAACCCAATAAGCCCAGGTTGAGCGCCCACAGCTCGAGGCCCAACCATTTTGTATTGCCGCCGTGCGACAAGGTAAACATCTCTACTAACTTGTGCCCCACTCCCCAAATGGAAAGCAGGAAAACTCCCGCCAACCCCGCCACAGCGTGCCAGGCCAGCCGATTGGGATCGTAAAACCCGTACCGCAAGCTCAGGGCTTGCAGCATCCCCAGAAGCGGGGTCAGCACCAAATAGAACATCACCCAGGCCAGCGCAGTTGCCACCGGATTCCAGCGCTCGGCCTGGCGAAAAGTTAAGAGCATATGCAGGGCAAAAACCAGCAGTCCCAAAAATCCCAGCCCCCCTCCGAGGGCGAGCTGGCTCGAGTTTTGGCTCAGGAAGCCGCCCACTTGCAGGGGTGTTCCCAGTCCCCATAGCAGCAAGGTGGCATAGCCCCAGTGGGGTTTAGCCAGGGGCCCCTCGAGGATCACCGCAACCAACTGCTGCATGACCCCCATCAGCACCCCCACCCCAAAACCCAGAAAGAGCAAGTGGGCCACTGCCAGGGTGATGGGATGGCGGTAGCTAAGCAGCGCCTGGGGGTGCAAGGCCAACAACCAGACCCCTACCAACAAGTCCACGCTGCCCACCGCGATAAAGCCCAGTGGCAGACTAAGGGGCAGTGGCTTGATCTGGGGGGATAGCCCGGTCACGATCCCAGCCTAAGCAGGGCTTGCGACAGGGGCCATGACTCAGGTCATGGCGTACCCAAACTTGGGAAGAGCATCTTGGAGGACGAGAGGAGAAAAACCATGCAAACCCTAGACGTACGCAGCATCGCCCCCCGTGAGCGCCACCCCCAAATTTTCAACCTGTTCGACGGCTTGAAGCCGGGTGAGGCTTTCGAGCTGGTCAACGACCACGACCCCAAGCCCTTGTTTTACCAGTTCAACGCCGAGCGCGGCGGGCAGTTTGGTTGGGACTACCTCGAGCAAGGCCCTGAGGTCTGGCGGGTGAGGATCGGGAAAAAGGACTAGCCATGATTCGCAGCGAGATGCGCATCAGCGAGGTACTGCAAAAGCATCCGCAGTTGCTCGAGGTGCTGGTAGCGGCTAGTCCGGCCTTTGAGAAGCTGAAAAATCCCTTGCTGCGCCACACCATGCCGCACCTGGTCAGTGTGGCCCAAGCTGCACGGATTGGGGGCCTCGAGCCCGAAGCTTTGCTCGAGCGGTTGAACCAGGCTATCGGCCTTGAAGAGCCCTCAGCGATAATCGAGCCGCCTCAAGCAACAGGGTCAAGGGTTGCAACCCCGAATCCAGTCTGGATAGAGGCCCCTTTGGGGTTTGTGCTGGATGTGCGTCCTATCCTACAAGCGGGAGGCGAGCCGTTCCAAAACATTATGGCGGCTGCGGCTAAGGTTTCGGTGGGCCAGCGCTTGATTGTGGATGCCCCCTTCGAGCCATTTCCGCTGTACGAGGTGATGGCGAAAAGAGGCTTCGAGGCTTGGTGCGAGCAGTGGGATACCCGATATTTTCAGGTGCATTTCTACCGCCACCCCACCCCGGCCCAAACCCCTGCGGCCCCACCGAAGCCCCTCGAGCAACCCCTCTGGGACAACCCCCAGGCCACCCTCCAGATCGAGGCCAACTGGGAACCACCCCTGCCCCTGCAAAGGGTCTTGGAAGCCCTGGCCGAACTCGAGCCTGGGCAGCGTCTGCTGGTACACCACGTGCGCCGCCCGGTGCATTTGCTGGCCCGGCTCGAGCAAGACGGTCTGCCCTACCGGCTGCGCGACTTGGGGCCAGGCAAGGTTGACCTCTTAATCCAGAAACCGAGGGGCTAATGCCGCACATCATCGCCCAGCCTTGTATCGGGGTCAAAGACCGGAGTTGTCAGGAAGTTTGTCCAGTCGAATGCATCTACGATGGTGGAGACCAGCTTTATATCCACCCCGAGGAATGCATAGATTGCGGCGCTTGTGTACCGGCGTGTCCGGTTGCAGCCATTTACCCCGAGGAAGACTTGCCCCAAGCCTGGGATAGCTATATCGCAAAAAACCGCCAACTATCGGCAGGATCCAACGTCCACCATCTAGAGGAATAGCTATGGCCTACGTGATTGCCGCTCCCTGCGTGGGCAACAAAGACTCGAGCTGTACCCTGGTCTGCCCTACCGAAGCCATCGTGGGGCTGCCCAGCGACCCTCAGCTCTACATTGACCCCGACCTCTGCATCCAGTGTGGGCTGTGTGTTTCAGTCTGCCCAGTGGCGGCCATCTACCCCGAAGAAGACCTACCCCAGCCATGGCTAGATTATGTCCGGCTGAACCGCGACTACTTTCGCAAACTGCACTGAGCCACCGGCTATGTCTTTCTACGAGTTTTTGTTTGTCCGTAGCAGCTTGTTTTATCTGTTCTACACTGCCCTCACCGGCATCGCGTTCTATCTCTGGCCGGGCCTGATCGCCTATTTCAAGACCACCCATGTCCACGCTGGGCTGGTGGGGTTTTTCTTGGGTATGGTGATGGGGGTGGCCTTCTGGATGATGCCCCGGCCAGGGCAAATACGCCAGGAAGGGCTCGAGCGGGCCACCTACTTCTTGCTCAACGGTGGGCTGCTGTTGCGGCTGGTGACAGAGCCCTGGCTGCTCTACACGGGCAACCTCACGTTAAAGCCGCTGCTGGTAGTCTCGGGGTTGCTGCAAGCGGGTGCGGTTGCTGCCTTTGCCTATGCCATGAGCCAACGGGTGTTTACCAAGGAGCGGCTGTTTGAGATGGCCGAGGAGCGCAAACGCAAAAGTTAGAGCGCTCTTCCTGCAGTCTGGCTTTCCACCAAAACCCGACCAAACTTGTCCAGCGTGGTTTAGATATTTCCGATTTTACTGTGTTTCTGCCAGATCCATCGCCAACTGCCCTGTGTAGCCAGACCACCATCCAGCGCAAATTCAAGGTTTGAATCGTTAGACTGATAGCCACATATGGCTAAAGTATCAAACGGGAAAGACAGCGGGGCCTCGCTAGGCTTCGAGGCCAGCCTCTGGGCTGCCGCCGACAAACTGCGCGGCCATATGGATGCAGCTGAATACAAGCACGTAGTGCTCGGCCTGATTTTCCTCAAGTACATCTCTGATGCCTTTGAGGAGCACCACACCCAGATCTTGCAAGAATACAGCCCAGAAGCCGCCGAGGATCGCGACGAATACACCGCCGAGGGCATCTTCTGGGTTCCCAAGGAAGCGAGATGGGCTGATCTCAAGGCCAACGCCCGTCAGCCCGACATTGGCAGCCGGATTGACGCTGCAATGGAGGCCCTCGAGCGCGAGAACCGCACCCTTAAAGATGTATTACCCAAAGGATTTGCCCGACCGACCCTAAACAAAGACCTCTTGGGCGGCCTGATTGACCAGTTTTCCAATCTAGGTTTGGGCAGTGCCGAGCACCGTTCCAAAGACTTGCTGGGCCGGGTCTATGAATACTTTTTGTCCAAGTTTGCCAGCGCCGAGGGCAAGCTGGGCGGCGAGTTTTATACCCCGCAGTCGGTGGTGCGGGTAATTGTGGAGATGTTGGCCCCCTACAAGGGCCGCATCTACGACCCGGCCTGTGGCTCGGGCGGAATGTTTGTGAGTTCGGAGAAGTTTGTCGAGGCCCACGGCGGCAGGCTGGGAGACATCAGCGTGTTCGGGCAGGAGTCCAACCCCACCACCTGGAAGCTGGCCAAGATGAACCTGGCCATTCGGGGCATCGAGGCCAACCTGGGGCCGCACAACGCCGACACCTTCCACCACAACCTGCACCCCGACCTGCGGGCCGACTACATCCTGGCCAACCCGCCCTTCAACATCAGCGACTGGGGCGGCGAGCGGCTGCGCCAAGACGGGCGCTGGGACTATGGCCCGCCCCCGCTGGGCAACGCCAACTACGCCTGGGTGCAGCACATGATCTACCATCTGGCACCCAACGGGATCGCGGGCTTTGTGCTGGCCAATGGCAGCTTGAGCAGCAACACCTCGGGCGAGGGCGAGATTCGCAAGGCGATGCTCGAGGCCGACCTGGTGGACTGCATCGTGGCGATGCCGGGGCAGCTCTTCTACACCACCCAGATTCCGGTAAGCCTATGGTTTATCGCCAAGAACAAGCGCAACGGGCGCGGCGACGGCGGGGGGCAGTACGAAGATGTGGCAGGTTTTTGCAAGAGTGCGACTACCGAGGAGATACGCACCCACGGCTACGTGCTCACGCCGGGGCGCTATGTGGGGGCCGAGGCGGTGGAGGATGACGGCGAGCCGTTTGGGGAGAAGATGGCGCGGCTGAGCAAGACTTTAGAAAAACAGTTTGCCGAAGGGGAAAAGCTGCAAGCCCAAATCCGGGAAAACCTGCGGAGGTTGGGTTACTGAATCTATAATCTATTATAGTTTATAGGCTTATCGTAAAATAAGACTCGAGGCTATTTTAGGCTCGTTGAATAAGGGTGGTTGCTAAGTGGAGCGTGGACTGACCGGGTATTACGAAACCACAACTACGGCGGGTGAGTCGGTACGGGCTTTTGTGCCACACCCCTTACCACCTGAGCCACCATTGGAATTATCACCCCAGCGGCAGCACCTGCTCGAGCGGGCGCATCTGGCCTTGGGACGTTTGGACAGCATCGCCCTGCTGTTGCCCGACCCCAATATCTTCCTCTATGCCTACGTGCGGCGTGAGGCCGTACTCTCCTCGCAAATCGAAGGCACCCAGTCTTCGCTATCTGACCTGCTGCTGTTTGAACTCGAGGACGCACCCGGCGTACCCTTCGACGATGTGGTGGAGGTCTCAAACTATGTGGCGGCCCTCGAGCATGGCATAGCCCGTCTGCAAGAAGATTTCCCACTCTCGGGCCGCCTGATTCGGGAAATGCACGAGGTGTTGCTGTCGAGGGGCCGGGGCAGTGGAAAATCGCCCGGCGAATTTCGCCGCAGCCAAAACTGGATTGGCGGAACCCGCCCCGGCAATGCCCATTTTGTGCCACCCCCACCGCAGGCCGTGCCTGGGTGCATCGCTGCCCTCGAGAACTTCATTCACGACCAACAGACCCCTTACCCCACCCTGCTTAAAGCGGCGCTGGCCCATGTCCAGTTTGAGACCATCCACCCCTTTTTAGATGGAAACGGGCGCATTGGGCGGTTGCTGATTGCCTTCATCCTGAGCCAGGGTGCGGTGCTGTCGCGCCCCATGCTCTACCTAAGCCTTTACTTCAAGCGCCACCGCAGCGAGTATTACCGTCTGCTCGACCTGGTGCGCCTAAAGGGCGACTGGGAAGCCTGGGCAGACTTTTTTCTGGAGGGCGTAGAGCAAACCGCCCACAACGCCGTACAAACCGCCCAGCGCTTGGTTGCGTTGTTCAAAGAAGACAGCGCCCAAATCCAAACCCTGGGCCGCCAGACCGCCAGCGCCCTGCGGGTATTTGATGTGTTGCGCGAGCGCCCCTTGCTGAGTGCGGGTGAGGCAGCCCACCGCACCGGCCTAACCTTTGCCACCGTGGCCAAAGGCATTGCGGGCTTGGAAAGGCTAGGCATCGTGCAAGAGATTACCGGCCAGCGCCGCAACCGCGTGTTTGCCTACGGGCGCTACCTAGCCGCCCTGAATGAAGGAGCCGAGCCGCTATGAACCAACCAATAACACCAACCCAAGAAAACCTGCGGAGGGTGGGTTATGGCGGGTGAGTGGCAGGAGATTCCTTCTGGATGGAGGATGGTCAAACTTCGTGAGCTTGGGGAAGTCAACCGAGGGAAGTCAAAGCACCGTCCTAGATACGCAGATCACTTGTACGGTGGCCCTTACCCTTTTATTCAAACTGGTGATATCAAAGCATCTAATGGAAGAATTACCAGCTATACGCAAACATACAGCGAAGCAGGTCTTGCTCAAAGTCAGTTGTGGCCTGCTGGAACGATGTGCATTACCATTGCAGCCAACATCGCTGAGACAGGCATCTTGGAATTCCCGGCTTGTTTCCCAGATAGT
Organism: Thermaceae bacterium; assembly: GCA_015478585.1. GTDB lineage: Bacteria > Deinococcota > Deinococci > Deinococcales > Thermaceae > Meiothermus. The sequence goes on from JADMIM010000009.1 coordinate 29,834, forward strand.
GTTGTTGGATTCATAGCGGACAAGAATAAAGCTGATATCTATTTCATTGAGTACGTGTTTCGTTTTCTTCGACAGCGATTGCAACGAGAAGCCTCTGGCAGCGTTCAAGACAACATTAATCTCGCTACACTCGACAGACTCAGGTTTCCAATTCCACCCCTCGAGACCCAACGCGCCATCGCCCACATTCTGGGCACGCTGGACGACAAAATCGAACTCAACCGCCGCACCAACCAGACCCTCGAGGCCATCGCCAAAGCCCTGTTCAAAAGCTGGTTTGTGGACTTCGACCCTGTGCGGGCCAAGCTCGAGGGCAGGCAGCCGGAAGGCATGGATGCAGAGACGGCGGCGCTGTTTCCCGATGGGTTTGGGGAGGACGGATTGCCTCGAGGGTGGGTGAACTCTTCCCACTTAGATATGGTTGAAGCCTTCGGCGGCGGCACTCCAAAAACTACCAACTCAGAGTATTGGAACGGCACGATTCCGTGGTTTTCCGTTGTTGACGCACCAGCAGAAACAGATGTTTGGGTTCTTGATACCGAGAAAAAGATAACTCAAAAAGGCTTGGAAGAATCTGCAACTCGCTTATTACCTGTTGGAACAACAATTATTTCGGCTCGCGGAACTGTGGGACGACTGGCGCTCGTTGGAGTCGGAATGGCAATGAATCAATCATGTTATGGCCTCTACCCTAAGCCGCCGTTTGGCCCTTTTTTTGCATATTTTGTGGCGCGAAACTTAGTAGAGACTTTGCAGCAACAGGCCCACGGGTCGGTTTTTGATACGATTACTCGTGCCACTTTACAATCTGCTTCTGTAGTGATTCCTAACCCGCAAGTTGTCGCCAGATTCGAGCAGATTGTAAAGCCTCTGATGGATGGGATACGAAGTTGCCTCGAGGAGTCCCGCACCCTTGCCGCCCTGCGCGATTCGCTGCTGCCCAAGCTGCTCTCGGGGGAGTTGAACGTCGGAAAAACCGAATAACTTATCTCAGACGTAGTTTAGGCTTATGTACAGCCAAGCGACATTCTCATTTCATGTGTACAATATGAGCCTCTTTTTTGACATATACTGGTGTCATGTCATTTGATCGAACCTTGCCCTACAACGATTTACCCCTGCTCCCGCCGCAGGGCGTTGACCTCGAAAGCAAGGCCATCCTGAAGCAAATTGTGTCCACCAGCCGCGCACTTGCCGAGCTTAAAGGGGCGGGCGATCTTATACCCAACCAGAGTGTGTTGCTTACCACCCTGGGGTTGCAGGAGGCCAAATATTCCTCGGAAATCGAGAACATCGTCACCACCAACGATGAGCTGTACCGCGCCTTCGCCGACGAGGGGCGCTTCCAAGACCCCGCGACCAAAGAGGTGCTGCACTATAACCAAGCGCTGTGGGTGGGGTTCGAGGCCGTTCGCGCACAGCTCCCACTCACTACTAACCTGTTTGAACAACTGGCCCGCACCATCAAGCCCAGCGTTTCGGGGGTGCGAAAGCTGCCCGGAACGGTGATTGCCAACTCGCGCCGGGAGGTGATTTATACCCCGCCCGAGGGTGAAAGCGTCATTCGGGATAAGCTGGCGAACTTGGAGCAGTTTCTCTACGCCCAGGACGACCTCGACCCGCTGGTGAAGATGACGATCATGCACTACCAGTTCGAGGCCATACACCCCTTTACCGACGGCAACGGGCGCACCGGGCGGATTCTGAATATTTTGTATTTGATCGAATCGAGCCTGCTGGACATTCCTGTTTTGTACCTGAGCCGCTACATCATCGAGAACAAGAACGACTATTACCTCGGGCTGCGGCGCGTCACCGAAGAGGGTGCGTGGGAAGATTGGATTCTGTACATGCTAAGGGCGGTCGAACAGACCGCGCTGGCTACGCACAGCAAGGTCACGGCGATTCGGGGTGTAATGCACGAGGTCGGGGAAAAGGTCAAGGCCGAGCTGCCTTCTATCTACCGCAAAGAGCTAATTGAACTTCTGTTCAGGCAACCCTATTGCAAAATAAGTTTTGTAACAGAAGCGGGCATGAGCACACGGCAAACCGCCTCCAACTATCTGAAACAACTCGAGCGCATCGGCGTGTTGCGCGGCTTCAAGCGGGGCACCGAATGGTATTACATCAACATCCCTTTCTTTGAGCTACTCACCAGCTAAAGTATGAGCGCCTTCAACGAAAACACCGTCGAACAAGCCACCCTCGAGTGGCTTCGTTCAATGGGCTGCGAGTACCAGTTTGGCCCCAACATTGCCCCCGAAGAACCCAAATCCGAGCGCACCAGCTACCGCGAGGTGTTGCTACTGGGCAGGTTGCGCGATGCCCTGGTGCGCCTCAACCCCGGTGTTCCTCAGGCTGCTCTAGACGAGGCGGTGCGGAAGATTTCTACCCCCGAACACCCCGGCCTGATGCAAAACAACCGGGCCTTCCACAAGATGCTCACCGATGGCCTCGAGGTCGAGACGCTCGAGGGCGGCCAAATGCTGGGCAGGCGGGTACAACTGGTGGACTACGCCAACCCCGACCACAACAACTGGCTGGCGGTAAATCAGTTCACCATCCAAGAGGGCCAGATCGAGCGCCGCCCGGATGTGCTGGTGTTTCTGAACGGGATTCCCGTTGCCATCTTTGAACTCAAGAACCTCAAGGACGAAAAAGCCACGGTTAAGAAAGCCTTCGACCAACTGCAAACCTACGCCCTGCAAATTCCCCGGCTGTTTGTCTATAACGTCTTGCAGGTGATTTCGGATGGGATAGAGGCCAAGCTGGGCTGCCTGGGGGCGGAGTTTGAGCGCTTTGTACCCTGGAAGACTGTCACCGGCAAGGAAGTGCTCTTGGAGTCGCTCGAGACCCTCACCAAAGGAGTCTTTGACAAGGGGCGGCTGCTCCAGCTTATCCGCCACTTCGTAACCTTCGAGGACGACAGCAAGAAGATCACCAAGAAGGTCGCGGCTTACCACCAGTTCCACGCGGTGCAGAAGGCGGTGGAGTCGGTGAAGGCAGCCAGCCTCGAGGGATCCGAGGAGGGCAAAAAGGGCCGGGGCGGGGTGATCTGGCACACCCAAGGCTCGGGTAAGAGCCTGACCATGACCTTCTTCGCGGGCAAGCTGGTGCTCGAGCCAGCCCTCAGCAACCCCACCATCGTGGTCATTACCGACCGCAACGACCTCGACGACCAACTCTTCGACACTTTCTCCTTTAGCGCGGGTCTGCTGCGGCAGAAGCCGGTTCAAGCCGAGAGCCGCAGACAGTTGTGGGAACTGCTCGAGGTGCAGTCGGGCGGGGTGGTGTTTACTACCATTCAGAAGTTCTTGCCCGAGGAGCGCGGCGACAAGTTCCCCACCCTCTCCAAGCGCCGCAACATCGTGGTGCTGGTGGACGAGGCCCACCGCACCCAGTACGGCTTCGATGCCAAGGTGGACGAGCTGGGGCGCACCGTCTATGGCTTTGCCCGCAACCTGCGCGACGCGCTGCCCAACGCCACCTACGTGGGCTTTACCGGAACCCCAATCGCTTTTGGCGACGAGCGCAACACGCGGGCCGTATTCGGCGACTACATAGACATCTACGACATCGAGCGAGCCATCCAGGACAACGCCACCAAGCCCATCTACTACGAAAGCCGATTGGCAAAACTAAGCCTCGAGGAAAGCGAAAAGCCCAAACTGGACGAGCAGTTCGAGGAGGTCACCGAGGACGAGGAGACCGAGAGCCGCGAGAAGCTCAAGAGCAAGTGGGCACAGCTCGAGGCGCTGGTGGGAACTCCCAAGCGCCTAGGGCAGATTGCGGACGATTTGATTCAGCACCTCGAGAAACGCCAGACCGTGCTCAAGGGCAAGGGCATGGTGGTCTGCATGAGCCGCCGCATCTGTGTGGACTTGTACGATGCCCTGATCGAACGCCGCCCCCAGTGGCACGACCCCGCCGACGATAAGGGCTTCCTCAAGGTGGTGATGACTGGTTCAGCCAATGACCCCACCCACTGGCAAAGCCATATCCGCTCCAAGGCCCGCAACAAGGAGATTGCCAAGCGCTTCCGCGACCCTGACTCGGGCTTCAAGCTGGTGATCGTCCGGGATATGTGGCTTACCGGCTTTGATGTGCCCAGCCTGCACACCATGTACCTGGACAAACCCATGAAGGGCCACAACCTGATGCAGGCCATCGCGCGAGTCAACCGGGTCTTTAGCAACAAGCCAGGCGGGCTAGTAGTGGACTATATCGGCATCGCCAATAGCCTCAAGGAAGCCCTGGCCATCTATACCCAAAGCGGGGGAAGAGGCGAACCCGTGCTGGATCAAGACTTGGCGCTGCGGGTCTTCGAGGATAAGTTCTCGGTCTGCCGGGGCATCTTCCACGGCTTTGATTACAGCGATTTCTTGGAGGGAACCCCCAGCGAAAAACTAGCCATCCTGCGGGGTGGGCAAGACTTCGTGTTGGGCCTAAACAATGGGCGGGAGCGCTTTCTGGGGGCGGCCACCCAGCTTTCCCAAGCCTTTGCGCTAATTGCTGCCACCAACGAGGGGGCAAAAGCCCAGGACGAGGTGGTGTTCTTCCTCACGGTTAAGGCGGCCCTGGCCAAACCCGAGGAAGGCCAGCGGCAGCAGATCAAGGCCGACCTGGGCGCAGCCATCCAGCAGTTGATAGACAAGGCCATCGCGCCCACGGGGGTCATTGATATCTTTGAAGCTGCTGGGCTGCAAAAACCCGACATCTCGATCCTCTCCGAGGCGTTCTTGGCCGAGATACGCGAGATGCCCCAGCGCAACCTGGCGGTGGAGATGCTCCAGCGGCTCTTGAACGATGAAATCAAGCTTAAGTCCAAGAAGAATCTGGTAGAGTCCAAAGCCTTCTCCGAGAAGCTGCTGGCCGCCCTCAACAAATACCAGAACCGGGCTATCGAGACCGCTCAAGTTATCGAAGAACTCATTGCCCTGGCCCGTGAGATGCGCGAGTCGCGCAACCGGGGTGAAAAACTAGGGCTGTCCGATGAAGAAGTGGCTTTTTACGACGCGCTCGAGGTCAATGATAGCGCAGTGCAAGTCATGGGTGATGAAGCTTTGAAAACCATTGCACGGGAAGTTGCCCAAACCGTGCGGGCCAACGCCACCATAGACTGGACGGTGCGCGAACAAGTACGCGCCAACCTGCGCCGATTGGTCAAGCGGGTGCTGCGCAAGTACGGCTATCCACCCGATAAACAAGAAAAGGCTGTTTTGACTGTAATTGCCCAAGCTGAGCAACTGGCCCTGAGTAGTGTAGAAGCATCATAAAACTGTTGCCAAGTTACCAATCTAGAGTTACTCCTCGGCAATCTGCTGCAAGGCTTCGGCCTCTACCACCCACACCCGCCGCTCTTTCATCTCAATCAAGCCCTGGCGGAAAAACTGCCCCAGTTTGCGGCTCACCGGCTCGGGTACAGTTCCCAAAATAGCCGCGAGTTCGGGGTTGGTAGGCAAGCGAAAGCCCCCTCCCTCTATTGCAGAGCGCTGCAACAGATACTCTGCCAGCCGTGCCCCCACTTCGTGGAACACCAGCCGATCTAGCAGGTGTACCAACTGCCCCTGCCGTTTAGCCAGGTAGCGAATCAGGGCTCGAGCCACTGGCGGACGGGTATCTACCAGGTGATAAAAAGCGTCCTTGGGGATAGCCAGTACTAGGCTGTCTTCCAGGGCCTCCGCCGAGGCCGGGTAGCGCGGCTTCTCGAGGAAGATCGCCACTGCTGCTACTAGCTTGTAGGGTTCCTCGAGGTGCAGCACCACTTGGCGCAAACCTTTGGAATCGGGGCGATAAACCTTGACCAGGCCCGAAGCCACCACGTACAAGCACTGCACCAAGTCGCCTTGCAGAAAGAGGGTCTGGCCCTTGCCTAGCGTGTGCGGGCGAGCTTGCAGGGCCAGGGCCTCGAGGTCGGCCTGGCCCAACTCCTCGAAAAGCGGGCTGCGCTGGAGAACCTCGATACTGAGCATAGCCCCACTCATGCACCAACCTGTACCATCTGCGCGAACTGGCTCGAGACCGGCAGACCTTCGCGCTGCATCCGCATCTGGTACTGAGCGAAGAGATCCCTTGCCTCGAGGTCGTGTCCCGAGTGCAGCAGCATCTGGATCAGCTCGCCGTAGGCTTCCTCGCGCCAAGGGTCGAGGGTCAGGATGCGGCGGTAGACTTCCTGGGCTTCGCGCAGCAGGTTCAGGCTCTGAGTGATCTCAGCCATACGAAACAAAGTCCCCACTGCCCGCTCACGCAGGTAAGAACGCTCGAGTTCGGCCCAGTCGGCATAGGGTTGGTCAGCCAGAAACTCGCCTTTGTACAGACTCAGGGCTTGGCGGTAGGCCTCGAGGGCCGCCAGACCGTCCAGCCTATCGCCGTGGTGAAGCAGTTCTTCAAACCGCTCCACATCGAGAAAGTAAGGGATCTGGGGGGCAAAACGGTAGCCCTCACCCTCACGCAGGATGACTTGCGGCTTGGTGGGGTCGGGCTCCAGGGCCTGGCGCAAAGCGTGCATCAACACGTGCAAACGGCTTCCAGTCTGGGCAAGGTCTTGCTCGGGCCACAGCCGTTCGCAGAGTTCTTCTCTCGACAAAACTTGCCCCCGGTGGGCAATTAGCAGTTTGAGCAGGGTCAGACTCTGGCGGCGACCAAAGGCTTTGGCGGTCAGAAGCTCACCCCCTCGCCGTACTTGTAGGCCGCCGAAAGTGTATATCCCGAGTACCGGAACCTCTTTACTGAGCTGTTGGCGGTTGGGCCAGAGGGCTTCGGCACCCAGACGCTCGAGCCACAAGATAGCGGCTACGGCCTGGCTGGGTGGCTGGGGCAAGCGGGCAAAGTAGAACTGCTGCACCCCCACCACATTCCCTGTAGACCATAGGGGTAAGCAGTAGTGGGGTCGTCCCCCCTCGGTGAAGGGGCAAGGCTCCAATCCAGTCTTAACCCCGTGCACCTTGCCCTGCCAGACCAGGCACTGCTCGACAAACCGGCACTGTGGCACCTCTCCGCGTCCTTGGGTTAGGGTGCGTCCATCGCGCAGAACCAACCGCACACATGAAGCCCCGCTCATAGCCACGGTCTGAGCCAAAAGCATCTCGAGACCCTCAGCTTCAGCCCCTCGGTGCAAGCTAGAGGTGATGCTCAGCAGACCTTTTTCCCCCAGGCGGGTTAAAACCGTATATAGCGACGAAGCCAGCATGGGGCCAATCAGGGCTAACTGCTCGAGCAGGGCTTGGTCGTCTATGTTGGGGTCACGGCTCGCCAGGTTGAGCACCCCAATTAGCCCCTGAGGCAACTCCAACGGGTAACAAATATAGGTTTTGTAGCCCAGCCGTTTGACTTTCTGGCGCAGATAACGCGGGTCGGACTCGAGGTCGTGGGTCACCAGCGCTCGCTGTTCCAATGCCACCACCCCTGGATACCCCTGGCCCCAAGCAAACCACGGCTGCTCCATGAAAGCTTCGCGGTGTGCCCCGTCATAGCCGGTGAGCAGTAAATAGTGCTCCTGCGGGTCGGCCAAAAAAAGTTCGGCGGCTTCTACTCCCAGGCTTTTGCGCAGAGTGGACACAAACACCTGCACGGTCTGGAAGAAGCGGCTGGGTTCGGTGGTCAGCTTGCGCGTGGCCCACGACAAGGAGGCCAGCATTTCGCTGGAGTCCGACAGTTTTTCGGATTTGAGCTCGATGTGGAGGGTTTCACCGGCGTAAGCCTGGCAGGTCAGGCGCTTGCCTCCACGAGCAAGCGCAGTACTGGCTTGGTACGCACCGTAGCGAATCTCTCGCTGCACCGGGCAGCAAACACAAAGGGGGCGACCAAAGCTGTCGCTTCCAGCAACCACCTCAGCGCAAGTTTGACCCAGCACCGCCTCGGCAGGGCGCTGAAAAAACTGAACTGCCCCCAGGCTCCAGGCACTAATCCGGCCCTCTTTGTCGAGTTGCCAACACACCTTCATGGGTAGCTCGAGTCTAGATAACACCAGTGGGTCTTTTGTCCCGACCGTGTAAGTGGGCGATAAGAGTTCGGGAGGAGGCTGAGGAGGTATGGCACACCATGTTACTCCCAGAAACCTTCCCACTGCCCAGGGACCGGTGTATCTGGTGCTGTTATGGCCCGACCAAGCTGGGCTGTGGAAGGGCCGGATCAAGGATGCCAGAACCGGCGCAGAAACCCCCTTCGAGCAGCTCGAGGAGCTACTGCACTGGCTGGAAACTCACAAATACAGCGAAACCAGGAGGTCGGTGTGAAGCTAATCGGGATCAGCCTAGTGGCCGTTGGCCTGCTCGGGGTGGCCTGGGCACAAGACGGTCAAGCCCTATACCAGCAAAACTGCTCAGGCTGCCATGGTCCCAACGCCCAGGGTGTGCCAGGAGCTTTCCCGCCTCTGGCGGGCAACCCCAAGGTACAAGACCAAGCCCACGTGCTGCAGGTAATCAAACAGGGCCTGAGCGGGCCGCTGGAGGTAGGTGGTCAGAAGTTCAACGGGGTGATGCCCCCCCTACCTCAGGTCTCTGAAGCCGATGCCAAGGCGATTGCCAGCTATTTGAAAGGGCTGGGCAACACTCAGGGAGCCTCTACCACTCCACCTCCGGCAGTGCCCGCACCCCAGGTCAATCCGGCCCTGGCTGCCGAGGGCCGGGCGCTGTTCTTGGGCCAGCAGCGTCTGGCTAATGGGGGCTCGCCCTGTATGGCCTGCCACACCGCCGGAAACAGTCTGATGGGGGGTGGCAGCCTGGGCAAAAACCTCACCGACTTGTATACCCGCTTGGGCACAGCCGGGATTCAGGGCGTGCTGGGCAACATCGCCTTTCCGGTGATGCGCGAAGCCTACAAAGATAAGGCCCTTACCCCTCAGGAAATCTTGGCGCTCACGGCGTACTTCGCTGAGGTTGCCAAAGAGCCCACTCGACCAACCGGGATGGACAGCGGGCGGCTTTTTTATGCCGGAGCCTTGGGAGGCTTGATCTTGTTCGGGGTGATGTATCTGTTCTGGAGCAACCGCCGGGTGGGTCTGGCTGAACGTCTTCGCAGGAGGAACTCATGAGCAATTGGATCAAGGAACTCGAGGCCCCCAACGAGCGCAAGTGGGAGGAGTTTTACCGCAACCGCTTTCAGCACGACAAGCGCGTACGCACCACCCACGGGGTAAACTGCACCGGCAGTTGTAGCTGGGAGGTATTCGTCAAGGACGGGGTCGTGACCTGGGAGCTTCAGGCTACCGATTATCCCGCCATAGACCCCAACCTGCCGGATATCACCCCCAGGGGCTGCCAGCGCGGGGCCAGCTTCTCCTGGTATTTGTATAGCCCCATCCGGGTCAAGTATCCCTACGTGCGTGGGGCCTTGCTTGACCTCTGGCGCACAGCCAGGGAACAGCATGCCGATCCGGTGGAAGCCTGGCGTAGCCTGGTGAATGACCCCGAAAAGCGCAGGCGCTGGCAACAGGCCAGGGGCAAGGGTGGCTTCCGCCGCTTCTCCTGGGATGAAGCCCTCGAGATCATCGCCGCCTCGCTGGTTCACACCATTCAGCAGCACGGCCCTGACCGGGTGATTGGCTTTAGCCCGATTCCAGCCATGTCGCAAGTCTCCTATGCCGCGGGTTCGCGCTTCCTGAGCCTGCTGGGAGGCGTTCCGATGAGCTTTTACGACTGGTATTGCGACCTACCCCCGGCTTCCCCAGAAATCTGGGGCGAGCAGACCGACGTACACGAGGGAGCAGACTGGTTCAACGCCCGGTTTATCGCGGTGGTGGGCTCCAACTTGAACATGACCCGCACCCCCGATGTCCACTACATCGCCGAGGGGCGCTACGCCGGAACCAAGCTCACGGTATTCTCGCCGGACTTCAGCCAAGTCGCCAAGTATGCCGACTGGTGGTTGCCCATTAATCCTGGACAGGACGGGGCTTTCTGGATGGCGGTGAACCACGTCATCCTCAAAGAATTCTACGTGCTGCGCCAGGTGCCTTACTTCAGCGAGTATCTCCAGCGCTATACCGACAGTCCAATTCTGGTGGAGGTGGAGCATGGCAGGCCAGGGCAGTACCTAAGAGCCAACCAACTCACCGACTATGCCAGCGAGGAAAACGGCGACTGGAAACTGCTGGTCTGGAACGAAGCAAGCCACTCGCCCAAGATGCCCGGTGGAACCATTGGCTTCCGCTGGCAAAGCGAGAAAGGTAAGTGGAACTTAGAACCCAAGGATGGCAAAACCGGCGAAGCCATCAAGCCACTGCTGAGCTTCCGCGATGGCTCGGATGGGGTAGAACTGCTCGAGTTCGACGATTTTTCCACCGATACCAAAACCAGGCGTGGGGTTCCCATCAAAAAAATCACCACCAAGGATGGGCGGCAAATTCAGGTGACCACCGTATTTGACCTGCTGATGGCCCAGTTTGGCGTGGATCGCGGTCTGGGCGGGGATTATCCCAAAAGTTACGACGAGGACGGAGCCTATACCCCGGCCTGGCAGGAGCAGTACACCGGCATCCACCGCGAGACCCTGATCCGCTACGCCAGGGAATGGGCCGAAAACGGCGAGAAGACCCAGGGCAAAAACCTGATTATCATCGGGGCCGGAGCCAACCACTGGTATCACAACAACCTGCTCTACCGCGCGGGCATTGTGGCGCTGATGCTCACCGGGGCGGTGGGGGTGAACGGCGGCGGGTTGGGCCACTATGTAGGACAGGAAAAACTCGCCAACCAAGCCAGTTGGGGGGCTATCGCCTTTGCCGGAGACTGGGGTATACCTTCGCGCCAGCAAAACACCCCTAGCTTCCACTACGTCCACTCCGACCAATGGCGCTACGAACGGGGCTACAAGGATTACGACCCCACAGTGGGCAACCGTAGCGACCACACCATAGACCACCAGGCCCGCGCCGTGCGCAAAGGCTGGCTGCCCTTCTTCCCGCAGTTCAACCAGAGTTCGCTCGAGGTGGCCCGCCAGGCTCAGGCCGCCGGGGCTACCAGCGAAGCAGAGATCGTGCAGTACGTGGTCAAGCAGCTCAAAGAAGGCAAGCTCGAGTTCGCCATTGACGACCCGGATGCAAGTACCAACTGGCCCAGGGTGTGGTTTATCTGGCGCGGCAACGCGATTGGCACCAGCGCCAAGGGGCATGAGTATTTCCTCAAACACTACCTGGGTACCCACACCAACAGCGTTGCCCAGGAACAGGCCAATGGGCACGTCTGGGAGGTCAAGTATCGCCCAGAAGCTCCGCAAGGCAAGCTGGACTTGGTGGTTGACCTCAACTTTCGCATGGATACCAGCGCGCTATATTCCGACATCGTGCTGCCTGCGGCGACCTGGTACGAAAAGCCCGATCTCAACACCACCGACCTGCACACCTACATCAACCCCATGCAGGCCGCGGTTCCCCCCCTATGGGAATCCAAGAGTGACTGGGATATTTATAAAGCCGTCGCGCAAAAGTTCTCCGACCTAGCCAAGGTGCATCTGACCGAGCCGCTCAAGGATGTCGTGATGATTCCTCTACAGCACGACACCGTGGACGAACTGGCCCAACCCCTCGACCGAGACTGGAAAAAGGGGCAGGTCGAGGCCATCCCTGGCAAAACTATGCCCAAGTTTCGCGTGGTCGAGCGGCAGTATCCACTGCTCTACGAAAAGATGGTCTCGTTGGGCGAGACCCTGGAGAAAAATGGGGTGGGGATGCACGGCATGAGCATCCCGGTGGCAGATTTCTACAACGACCTGCGCCAGCGCCAGGGACGCAAGCTCAATGGAACCACCTATCCCAGCCTCGAGGAAGCCCAGCAGGTAGCTGAGGCCATTCTCTACCTGGATCCGGTTTCCAATGGCGAACTGGCCTACCGGGCTTTCAAAGATGAAGAGAAAAAAACTGGGGTCAAGCTGACCGACCTAGCCGAGTCCCTGCGCGACGTGCGCATGAGCTTCTCGGACATCGTGGCCCAGCCCCGCCGACAGCTCACCACCCCAACCTGGAGCGCCAACATCAACCAGGGCCGGGCCTACAGCCCCTTCACCCTCAACGTCGAGCGGCTGATTCCCTGGCGCACCCTGAGTGGGCGGCAGCACTTCTATCTCGACCACCCAGGTTATCTGGCCTGGGGTGAGCACCTGCCCACCTACAAGCCGCGCCCCGACCACAGCATGTTGCTCGAGACCCAAGTCACCCAGGCCGAGGCTCAGGGCAAACTGCTCAACTACATCACCCCTCACGGTAAATGGAGCATCCACACCACCTATTCCGATAACCACCGCATGATGACCCTTTCACGGGGTGGTTATCCCATCTGGCTCAACGAAAAAGATGCCCAGGACATGGGTATCAGCGACAACGACTGGGTAGAACTCTTCAACGATAACGGGGTCTTCGTCCAGCGCTGCATCGTCTCGGCCCGCATCCCGCGCGGTACGGTCTTTGTCTACCACGCCACCGAACGCACAGTTTCAGTGCCCAAATCGCCTTTGCGTGGAAAACGAGCAGGCATGAACAACTCCATGACCAGGGCTCGTCTCAAACCGGTGCTGATGAGCGGCGGCTACGCCCAGTTCACTTACGCCTTCAACTACTGGGGGCCAGTGGGCGTAAACCGTGACACCTTCGTCTATGTCCGGCGGATCGAGGAGCCCCAGTGGTAGCAGATGCCAGAGGGCCGAACGTAGAGAGGTTCTTTTGCTCTCAGCCTTCTGCTCTCAGCCTTCTGCTCTCAGCCTTCTGCTTTCAGCAAGGAGATTGCCATGAATGTTCGCGCACACGTTTCAATGATGTTCCACCTCGATAAATGCATTGGCTGCCACACCTGCTCGGTAGCCTGTAAGAACCTCTGGACCGATCGCAAAGGCACCGAGTACATGTGGTGGAACAACGTGGAGACCCGCCCCGGCACTGGCTACCCTACAGGCTGGGAAGATCAGGAGCGTTTTCGGGGGGGGTGGGTAAAGAAGAACGAGCACGTCGAACTCAAACTGCACTCCAGGGCCAGGGGGTTGGGCAATCTGTTCTTCAACCCGGCGCTGCCAGAGATTGACGACTATTACGAACCCTTCACCTTTCGCTACCAGGACTTGTTCAATGCGCCCGAGGGCAACGACCAACCCACCGCTCGTCCGGTTTCGATGATTACCGGCGAACCCCTCAATATCGCGGCGGGGCCGAACTGGGACGACGACTTGGGGGGTTCCAAGCTCTACGCCCAAAACGACCCTAACTGGGAGGGGGTGGCCCCGGAAATCCAAGCTCAGATGGCTGAAATCGAGCGGGTGGCCTTCAACTACATGCCCCGCATCTGTAACCACTGCCTCAACCCAGCCTGTGTGGCGGCCTGCCCCAGTGGAGCTATCTACAAACGTGCCGAAGACGGGGTGGTGCTGGTTAATGAGAACAAGTGCAAGGGCTGGCGGATGTGCGTGGCGGCCTGCCCTTACAAAAAGGTCTACTACAACTGGGCCACCGGAAAAAGTGAAAAGTGCATCTTATGCTTCCCCCGCCTCGAGACCGGGCAGGCTCCGGCCTGCTTCCACTCCTGCGTGGGCCGTATTCGCTACTTGGGGGTAGTGCTCTACGATGCTGACAAGATTCCTACTGCGGCAGCCGTAGACGATAAAGATCTGGTAGCAGCACAACTGGACACCATCCTCAACCCCTTCGACCCCGAGGTCATCGCAGCCGCCAAGGCCAATGGGCTAGGAGACGACTGGATCAAGTCGGCACAGGAATCTCCGGTCTACAAGTTCGTCAAAGTCTGGAAGTTGGCGGTTCCACTGCACCCCGAGTACCGCACCATGGCGATGTTGTTTTATATTCCCCCGCTCTCGCCCATTGTCAGCACCATCGAGGAGGGGTTGGTCAAGCTCGATCTGGCCCCCCAGAAACTGGATTTCGAGTTGTTTGATCACCTCGAGAAAGCCCGCCTGCCGCTGCAATACCTGGCTAACTTGTTTGCTGCTGGAAACCTCGAGGTCATCAAGCCCATCCTGCGCAAACTGCTGGCAGTGCGCATCTACAAGCGCCGTCAGAGCGTGGATGGAAGCATGGACGAGGCCACTTTGAAGCTGGTAGAAGCCGCAGGTACTACCCCCGAGGAAATCGAGGCCATTTACCAACTGACCACCAAACCTACCCTGGCCCAGCGCTTCGTGGTACCTCCGTATCACCGCGAGATGGCGACTGAGGTCTGGAGCGACCCCCTGACCCACAAAGGCGAGACCGGGGTGGGCTTCATCGAACTGCCCGTGAGGGGGGACTAGCCGTGAACGAACTGCTGCAAACTCTGGCCCTGGCCTACCAATACCCCACCCCTGGCTCTACCAAGGCTTTGTGGGAGCGGCTCGAGGGGTTGCCCCATAGCCAGGCTAAAGCCACCTTTGAAGGTTTCCTGAGAACCTTCTCCGAACTGACCCTGGCCGAGCGCGAGGAACTTCATACCCGCACCCTGGATCTGGCCCCGCTCACCGCTCCCAATATCGGGTATGCGGTATATGGTGAGGATTATCGCCGGGGTCGCTTTATGGCGGCACTGAGCCGTGAGTACGCAGCCCTCGAGGTAGATACGGCTGGGGAAATCCCCGACCATCTGATTCCGGTACTGCACTATCTGGCGGTGGCTGCCGAGCCCTTGCCCGAACTGCTACAGTTGCTCGAGCCCGCCCTGGGTCAGATTCGCCACACTTTGCAAACCCTCGAGCCCAAGAATCTCTATTTGAAGCTGCTCGAGGCCACTCAAGAAGCCCTGGCTCCGCTTGCGCAGGCATCTAAGTCTCCCACGGTGCTGGGTTCGCTGGTACAAAACCTGCCGTTTTGGAAGGGAGGTAAGGAATGAACTGGAATATCCTATTGTTCCAGGTGTTTCCCTACGTGGCGCTGGCCCTGCTGCTGGTGGTCAGCGTGCAACGTATGCGCCACAAGCCTTTCAGTGTCTCGAGTCTCTCGAGCCAACTTCTCGAGCGCAAACTCTTGTATTTTGGTTCCATTCCCTTTCACTGGGGCGTGCTGCTGATCCTGCTGGGGCATCTATTGGCCCTATTGATTCCCGCCGGTTTGCTGCTGTGGAACGCGGTGCCGATTCGGCTATATTTGCTCGAGATTACCGGCCTGGCCCTGGCCCTGTGGACGCTGAGCGGTTTGCTGGTGCTGCTGTACCGCCGCCTCAGCAACCGGCGCATTCTGGCCGTGACCCGCCCCACCGATGTGATCGTGCTGCTGCTGCTGGGGGTTTCGTTGGTGACGGGCATTTTCACTGCTCTGGCCTATCGCTATGGCTCTTATTGGTTTCCCGCCGTCTTCACCCCATATTTATGGTCGGTTTTGATCCTGCGCCCCCGTCCTGAGTTGGTCGCGGATATGCCCTTCTGGACACAGTGGCATGTATTCAATTTCTGGCTGCTGTTGGCAGTTTTTCCCTTTACCCGCCTGATCCACATCATCACGGTGCCCATTGGCTACCTGTGGCGGCCCTGGCAAATTGTTATTTGGGTGCGGCGTAACCGCCGTCCTCAGGTAGCCCCACCCCTTGCCCGGCCCTATTCGCCCCCAACCAGCGAAGGGCCGTCAGCCCTCCAGGACAGCGGAGGCTCGTATGGTTCGGACTAACCCTGCCGCAACCGAGCGAAAACAGCGCCTCGAGGTGCTCACCCTCTCCACCCTGGGCTTCACCTTAATGTTTGCGGTGTGGCTGATGTTCGGGGTGCTGGGTATACCCATCCGCAAGGAATTCGGACTGAGCGACGTGCAATTGAGTTGGCTCTCCGCAGTGGCGATTTTGAATGGAGCGATTTGGCGGCTGGTCACCGGGATTTTAGCGGATCGGCTGGGGGGCAGGGTGGTCTTTATCTCCATGCTTTTCCTCACCTCGATCCCGGCCTTTCTGGTGGCCCACGCCACCAGTTATGCAGTATTGCTGGTCTATGCCTTCCTGGTAGGCTTTGCAGGCAACACATTCAGCGTGGGGATCGCCTGGAACTCAGCCTGGTTCCCCCGCGAGCAGCAGGGCTTTGCGCTGGGGATTTTTGGCGCGGGCAATGTGGGGGCTTCGCTTACCAAATTTATTGGCCCGGCCCTAATCGCCCTGACCCCGGCAGCGGGTTATTTGGGTGGGTTTGTTCCCGGCGGTTGGCGTTTCGTACCCTTTCTGTACGGGATCCTGCTGATCTTGATGGGTCTGGCGATGTGGGCTTTTACCCCCAGTACAGACCGCAAACCAGGACAGGGTAGGCCCTTGAGCGAAATGTTGGTTCCACTGAGGAACATTCGGGTCTGGCGCTTCAGCCTGTACTACTTAGTGGTCTTCGGGGCCTATGTGGCGCTATCGGCGTGGCTGCCTAAATATTACGTGGACAACTTTGGCACCCCTCTTTATGAGGGGGCGCTGCTCACAGCACTATTCATCTTTCCGGCCAGCCTGCTCAGGCCACTGGGCGGCTACCTATCCGACCGCTTTGGTGCGCGGCGTTTGATGTACTGGGCCTTTGGGCTGATGCTCCTGGCTTCGGGGGTGTTGATGATGCCGGAAGGACATATCGTGCTCGAGCTGCCCTCAGGAACCCGCGACGTGCTGCCCTGGCACGTCAACGTCTGGCTTTTCACAGGGTTGGTGTTTCTGATCGGCATTTCCATGGGAGTGGGTAAAGCTGCGGTCTACAAGCACATCCCTGAATACTTCCCCAAAGATGTAGGGGCCGTAGGTGGGTTGGTGGGCGTGTTGGGTGCATTGGGGGGGTTCTTCCTGCCGCCCTTGTTCGCCTATACCCAAAAGTGGATGGGGATACCGCAGAGTACCTTCTTGGTTCTTTTTCTGATCACCCTGCTTGCAGCCCTTTGGATGCACCTGACAGTACTTTCCCTGCTACAGAAGGCTGCGCCGCAACTCCAGCACCAGTTTGAACACTATTCCGAAGGAGGCCACTAATGGCACTTCGCAAGCTACCGACCCGTGGAGGAACCTGGCTGCAAAGCTGGACTCCCGAAGACCCTACGTTCTGGGAAACCCAGGGCAAGCGCATCGCCTGGCGCACCCTGTGGATCACCACCTACAGTCTGATCCTTTCCTTCATTATCTGGTTCATGGTCTCGGCCATTGTGGTCAGGCTGCCGGGTATCGGCTTTAAGTTCACCACCACCCAGCTCTTCTGGCTCACTGCCATGCCAGGGCTGGCGGGTGGAACCTTGCGCATCATCTGGACTTTCCTGCCACCCATCCTGGGTACACGGTATTTGGTGACGTTTTCGACCGTGCTGCTCTTAATTCCCGTACTCGGCTGGGCTTATGCCATCGGTAACCCCAACACGCCTTACTGGGTCATGCTGCTTCTGGCCTTCCTGGCTGGCATCGGTGGGGGGAACTTTTCAGGGTTCATGCCCAGCACCAGCTACTTCTTTCCCAAGCGCCTGCAGGGTTCGGCCCTCGGCATTCAGGCTGGTATCGGCAACCTCGGGGTCTCGATCGCGCAATTCATCACCCCCTGGGTGGTGGGTTTCGCCCTCTTTGCCTCCAGCGTGGTGGGCCTAGGCATCCCGCAAACCTTCATCAAGGGCGAAGCCAGCAACCCCATCTGGTTGCACAACGCCGCGCTGGTCTGGACTCTATTTATCCTGATTAGCATCGCGCTGGCCTGGATCATGCTCAAAAGTGTACCGGTGCGGGCCAACTTCCGCGAGCAGTTCGATATCTTCCACGACAAGCACACCTGGATCATGACCAGCCTGTACATCGCCACCTTCGGCTCCTTCTCCGGCCTCTCGGCGGTATTCCCGCTTCTGATCCGACAGCTTTACGGCAAATTCGAAGCCTCACCCGACCCGCTGACCTATGCCTTCTTAGGCCCGCTAGTAGGTTCGCTGGTACGGGTGGCTTTTGGGCCCCTAGCTGACAGATTTGGTGGGGCCATCTGGACACAAGTCAGCACCATTGGGATGCTGTTAGGTGCGATTGGGGTTAGCTTCTTCGTACACCCAAGTACGCTGGCGCAATTTCCCTATTTTGTCATCATGATGCTAGTAATCTTCTTCTTTGCCGGAGTGGGCAATGCTTCGACCTTCAAGCAAATGCCCATGATTTTTGAGCCACGCAAGGCTGGCGGAGTCATTGGCTGGACTGCGGCTATTGCCGCTTATGGCCCCTTCTTGTTCTCTATCATCATCGCCGCAATCATCTCGAGGGTGGGGAATCCGACTGCCTTTTTCTACGGAATAGCAATTTTTTACGCCCTCAACGTTGGGCTCAACTGGTATTACTATGCTCGAAGGGGTGCAGAAAAGCCCTGCTGATAGCGAGCTTTTGGTGCTCAAGCCTTAACCCAACTTTATCGCAAAGAATCCTGGGAGAGCCAGAGGGTGCTCATACCAAGTTCGGTTAGATAGTGATGAGCCTCTAAAGAGCTTTGAATCCTATCTTTGTGAAGCCGGTATCACTGGGCCCATCTGACCCACCAGGGGCAAACATCAGAGAACTGCGGTAGGCAGCCTAGCAAAGAAGCCCTGAAGCTGGGCCGCTCTTGCTGCGGGCGTTGAACCGAACTTTGCTGCTCTTCGAGAAAAATCGGAGAACCGCGATAAAGCTATGAGGGGATTGAAATTGTTGAAGCGGTGAATCCAAGTTGGCTGTCAAGAGGCAGAATAAGCCTATGCGAGACCAAGCCGCTATGCTCGCTCAATTGGTGCAGTGGGCTGAAGCCGAACCTCATGTCCGGGCTATGATTTTGACCAGCACCAGGGCTACCCGTGCCGAAACGCTGGATGCGTTATCGGACTACGACGTGGTTCTTTACGTGGATGAACCAGAAGTTTTTGCAGCCCGTAACGACTGGATAGACAGTTTCGGCGATGTTTTGGTACGGTTTCCGGTCTATCCAAACAAGTTTGAGTGGAACGGTCTCAGTTACTTTACCCGCATGAGGATATACCAGGACGGAATCAAAATAGATTTCACCGTAGCACCTCTCGAGGAACTCGGGGGGAGCGCTCGAACGGGCCAGCTAAGGGATGAACTGGACGCGGGCTACCGGGTTTTGCTCGATAAGAACGGCTTAGCCACAAACTTGCCGCAGCCCACCTATGCCGCCTATATTCCCAGGCCCCCGGCCCAGCAGGAGTTTGATGCGGTGGTGGAAGAGTTTTGGTGGGAAACGAGCTATGTCGCCAAGAACCTTTGGCGGGACGAGCTGTTGCCTGCCAAATACAGCTTCGAAGTAGTGATGAAGCTCGAGCTTCTGAGGCGCGTTCTCGAGTGGCGCGTCGAGACCGACCACGACTGGTCGCTGCGACCCGGCGTTCTGGGTAAGATGCTGAAAAGGCGTTTAGACCCAGAGACCTGGAAAGAACTCGAGTCCACCTACGTAGGTACGGATCTCGAAGCCAACTGGCAGGCTTTATTTGCGACCACCGCCTTGTTCCGCCGGGTAACGCTCGAGGTCGCCGAGCGATTGGGGCTGAGCTACCCGCACCAACTCGACCAGCGCGTGAGCGCCTATCTACAAAGCATAAGGGCGATGAAGCCTAAACTGGGGCGCTAGTTTTACACTGTGTCCATTGCATACCCATGCAGCCGGGTCTACCATGGGGAGACCTGAAGGGCAGGGGGTTTCGCATGGAGCGTCCAAGCAAAGAAGTTATCCAAGAGAACCGTGACTACACGCTGTTCTCCTGGTCGGTGCAGAGCACCGCCAACCCTATCCACATGAAGGCCGCCAAGGGCGTGTGGTTCTGGGATGGCGACGACAACAAGTGGCTGGACTTTAGTAGCCAGCTCATCAATATCAACGTAGGACATCAGCATCCCAAGGTGCTGGAAGCGATAAAGAAGCAAGTGGACGAACTGTGCTTCGCCGGGCCGAGCTTTGCCACTGAGCCCAGGGGCGTGCTGGGCAAAAAGCTTGCCGAAGTCACCGGTCTCGCCAAGAGCTTCTACACCCTGGGCGGCAGCGAGGCCAACGAGAACGCCATGAAGATCGCCCGGCTCTACACCGGGCGCGACAAAATCATCACCCGCTACCGCAGCTATCATGGCGCAACTATGGGCAGCATGACCGCCTCTGGCGACCCCCGCCGCTGGCCGGTAGAGCCAGGTGTTCCGGGCTACGTGCGGGTCTTCGACCCCTACTGCTACCGCTGCCCGTTTGGCAAAACCCCCGACTCTTGCCAGCGCGAGTGTGTCAGCCATA
Organism: Thermaceae bacterium; assembly: GCA_015478585.1. GTDB lineage: Bacteria > Deinococcota > Deinococci > Deinococcales > Thermaceae > Meiothermus. Next base: position 49,967 of record JADMIM010000009.1, read on the forward strand.
TCGAGGAAATCATCCAGATGGAGGGGCCGCATACCATTGCCGCGATTATGGTCGAGGGGATTACCGGCTCGAACGGCCTACTGGTTCCGCCCGACGATTACTACCCCAAGCTACGCGCCCTGTGCGACAAGTACGGCATCCTGCTGATAGACGACGAAGTGATGAGCGGCTTCGGGCGCACGGGCAAGTGGCTGGCGACGCAACACTACGGCATCAAACCCGATTTGGTCACGGCGGCGAAGGGCTTGACCAGCGGATATATGCCGTTGGGGGCAGTCATCGTCTCGGAAAAAATTGCCCAGTGGCTCGAGACCCACATGCTCTGGGGCGGCCTGACCTACAGCGGTCACCCGCTCTCCTGTGCCGCCGCCGTTGCCAACTTGAACGTCTACGAGGAGGAAAACCTCTTCGAGAATGTGGAAAAGCAGGGCGAGTATCTGGCCCAGAGGCTCGAGGCCATGAAGCGCAAATACGCCTGTGTGGGCGACGTGCGCTACAAGGGGCTCTTCAGTGTGCTCGAGCTGGTGCGCGACAAAGCCACCAAGGAACCCCTGGCCCCCTTCAACGGAACCTCGCCGGAGATGCAGAAACTGGCGGGTTTCCTCAAGTCCAAGCACGTCTACGCCTTCAGCCGCTTCAACATGATTTGGGTTTGCCCGCCGCTGGTCGTCACCCAAGACGAGCTGAAGTACGGCCTGGATATTTACGAGGAAGGCTTGGCGCTGGTGGACGAGATGTTGGGCGTAGCAACCGCCGCCGCAGACTAAAACAAGGGGAAAAGGTGAAAAGTAGAAAAGGTCAAAGGTTGACTGCGAGCCTTTCCCTTTTACCCTTTTTACCTTTTCACCCCGACTTTGGAGGTTTGAAATGGCAATCAAGGAACCAGAAATCAACATCAAGCGCGTGTCTCACTGGATTGGCGGGAAGCTAGTCGAGGGCACTTCGGGCCGTTCTGGTGTGGTGTGGAACCCCGCCACCGGCCAGCAGCAGGCGAACGTGGACTTCGCCAGCGTGGAAGAACTCGATCACGCCGTAGCCGTCGCTGCGGAAGCCTTCAAAACCTGGCGGGCCACCCCGCTCAGCAGCCGCGCCCAAATCCTCTTCGCCATGCGCGAGTTGGTGCACCAGAACCACCGCAAAATCGCCGAGTTGGTCACGCTCGAGCACGGCAAGACCGTTCCCGACGCGATGGGGGAAGTGGCACGGGGACTGGAGAACTTGGAGTTTGCCTGCGGCATCCCCAACTTGCTCAAAGGCGGCTTCAGCGAGCAGGCCAGCCGGGGGATTGACGTCTACCAGATTCGCCAGCCGCTCGGCGTGGTGGCGGGCATCACCCCCTTCAATTTCCCTGCGATGGTGCCGATGTGGATGTTCGCCAATGCCATCGCCACCGGCAACACCTTCATCCTCAAGCCCAGCGAGAAAGACCCCTCGGCCTCGCTGTTCATGGCCGAGCTGTGGAAACAGGCCGGGCTGCCGGACGGCGTTTTCAACGTGGTACAGGGCGATAAGGTCGCGGTGGATCGGATTCTGGGGCATCCCGACATCAAAGCCGTGAGCTTTGTGGGCAGTACGCCCATCGCCAGATACATCTACGAGACCGGAACCAAAAACGGCAAGCGGGTGCAGGCCCTCGGCGGGGCCAAAAACCACATGATGGTGCTGCCCGATGCCGACATCGGCATGGCGGCAGATGCGGCGGTGAGTGCTGCTTACGGCTCGGCGGGCGAGCGCTGCATGGCGATTTCGCAGGTGGTGGCAGTAGGTGACGAAACTGCGGATAAGCTGATTGCTGCTATCCAGGAGCGGATGCCCAAAATCAAGGTGGGGCCGGGCTTGGAAGAGGGCAATGAGATGGGGCCGCTGATTACGCGGGAGCACCGCGACAAGGTGGCCTCTTACGTGGAAAACGCCCCCAAAGAGGGTGCGAAGGTGGTGGTAGACGGGCGGCAAGACCCCGTTACCAAGACTGAGGGTTTCTTCCTGGGCACTTCGCTGCTGGACAACGTAAAGCCAGGGATGAAGTGCTACGACGAGGAAATCTTCGGGCCAGTGCTGGGGGTGGCCAGGGTAAAAACCTACGACGAAGCCCTGAAGATGATCAACGAGCACCCCTACGGCAACGGTACAGCAATTTTTACCCGCGACGGCGGGGCCGCGCGGCAGTTCCAGTTCGATGTGGAGGCCGGGATGGTGGGCATCAACGTGCCGATCCCCGTGCCGGTGGCTTACTACAGCTTCGGCGGCTGGAAGGCATCGCTCTTCGGCGACCTGCACATGTACGGGCCGGAGGGGGTGCAGTTCTACACGCGGGCCAAAGTGGTCACGAGCCGCTGGCCCGACCCCAGCACTTCCAAGGTGGATTTAGGCTTCCCCCAGGTGCGATAGGTCGAACTTAACCTAAGGAAACCCTGGCGATTATCTCGCTGGGGTCTTCTTTTTGGCCGACGGTCTCTTCTTACCAACTACGTGTTTAGTTCCTACTTCAGCGGCATCCGCAGTCAGGCTATTTGGTTGGTCAAACCGCTGAATCCCTATTTTGACAATAGGGACTATAGCGGCTGGAAAAATGTTTTCTGGATTTGCAGGGTCTGTACCTATATTTGCTCCACTAATGCCAAACTCAATATACAACCCCCACAGCCCTTCACCTAATCCATAATGATTGATGAGGGCCTCTGCCGCCTCTTTATGAGTGAAAGTGATTTGCCTTTGTTCAGCCATCTTTGGTTAGCCTCCTTTAGACTTCGAGCTGAGCTGGTCGACTGAACGAATTGGGTATTTCCAGAAGTGGTTCCCTCCCTAACAGGCTCAGCTTTGACAACAAACACATTGAGGGTTGGGGAAGTTTTTACCTTTCTGCCTTTCACTTCTTCTATTGCCCTCCTAATTGCATCATCCACAAACTGATTTAAGCTTTTGCCAGCCGCTTCAGCTAGACGGGCGGCTTCAGCGTGGCACTCAGAGGAAATCCGAACAACAAATTTACCAGAGAAAGGTTTTTCAGGTGCAGGTTCGGTTGATAGATAAAAATCAATTGATTCCTCAAATGCCTGACGTAGCTCCTCAACAGAGTCTCCGTGAAAACCAATGATGTGGCGTATACCTAATACACGACCTACAAAGCAACTATCTTCTTCGCTATATATGAGTTTAGCTGTATAGCCTTTATAAGTCATGGCTTGACTCCTATGCTTTCTAAAAATTCCCCCGCGTCCTTAACCTGATAAGGTTTTGCTTCTTTTTGAGGATGCGGGCGGTGAAAGTCAGCTCGTATTCCTTTGTACTTAAAAGCCACCCTGGCACCACTTCCTTCTATAACCTCACAACCTATATTTACTAGCAACGTCTCGATTCTTCTCCACTCGAGGTTTCTAGGAACTGGGAGGGTAAATATAGCCTCGAGGGTCTTGCGGTGAGCCGCATTCACTAAAGTATAGTACCAAAACTAGTACCACTTTGTGATAACAGAACAACTTTCTATAACTAGTCTCTACTCAACCCCTCGAGCCCCCTTCCAAAAGCCCGTTAGTATAGTCCGGTGGAACTCGAGCACCTCCTCCAAAACAACCGCCGCTGGGCCGCCGGCATGCGCGAGCGCGACCCAGACTTTTTCCTCAGGCTCTCGCAGCAGCAAAGTCCCGAGTACCTGTGGATTGGCTGCTCGGACAGCCGGGTTCCAGCTAACGAGATCGTAGATTTACCCCCCGGCGAGCTGTTCGTTCATCGCAACGTGGCTAACGTGGTCGTCCACAGCGACTTGAACTGCCTCTCGGTGATGCAGTACGCGGTGGATGTGCTGAAGGTCAAACACATCATCGTGACCGGGCACTATGGCTGCGGCGGGGTGCGGGCGGCGCTGTTGGGGATGCGGCTGGGACTGATTGACAACTGGTTACGCCACGTCCAGGACGTGTTTCAGAAGCATCAGGCCGAAGTTATGGCGCTGGAGAGCGAGTCGGAGCGAGTGAACCGGCTATGCGAGCTGAACGTGATCGAGCAGGTAGTCAACGTCTGCCACACCACGGTCATCCAGGAAGCCTGGGCCAGAGGGCAGGGGGTCGCGGTACACGGCTGGATTTACGGCCTCGAGGACGGGCACGCCCACAGCCTGCACCTCGGGGTGAGCGGGATAGAAGAACTCGAGCCCAAATACCACGAGGCCCTCGCCGGTCTGATTACTTTGCCCAACTCCTAAAATACCGCCACCCTGGCGACCAGATTGCGAAACTGCAAGGTTCCCCCAGTCAGGAGACCGCTCTTGAGGGCTACTCCGATATAGAGGGTTTTTTGGTTGATGCCGTTGGTGAGCCTCGAGCCGCTCCAGCTAAAAGATTGGGCCACACCTGCTTGCAAAGCGCTCTCACCAACTTTTTCCATGGTACTGGGGTCAAAAGAGCAAGTATAAACTCCCCCAAGCACCGTGCCACAGGGCGGTGTGTCGCTCGTGTAGAACTCGAGGGTCGCGGTCTGGTTATAGGTAATTTGCCCTTGGATGCCGATGCTCTTGACCGGGGTGGGTGGAGCCTGGGTTTGTGAAGTTTGCTGGAAGGTGATGGTTGCGCTATTAGCAGCGACTGGAGAGTCGTAATCGGGAATGGCGATGCTCAGGGGAACCGCGCTACAAGCCACCAGAGCCACCGACAAAACGAGCAGTTGCTTCATATGTCGTACCGTACCCGAAAGCATAATATTCTGATGTACAAAAGCACATCTGAATATTGGCTCCAAGCTGAAACTGCTAGCGAGCCTGACTGCTTCTAGCGGGCGTGCCCGCCCCCTTGGATCACCTCGAATAAAAACCAGGTGCGTCGCTCGGTCTGGTCGAGAATCACTTCGAGTTCACTTGCCGTCGCCACATCGCGGTTTTCGTCGCAAACCTGGTGGGCAGCCCGCTGGGCCTGAGCCATCTGGCGGTTGTCCTCCATCAAGCGGCGCACCATCTCCAGGGGTTCGACCAGTTCATCGTTGTCGTCCTCGAGGGTCTGGAGCTGGCTGACGTGGGAGATGCTTCTGAGGGTAGTCCCACCTAGCCTGCGCACCCGCTCGGCCAGCACATCCACCGAATCCAGAATCTGGTCGGCCTGTTCGTCAAATAGCAGGTGCAGGTCGCGGAAATGCGAACCCGAAAGATGCCAGTGGAAGTTCTTGGTCTTGAGGTATAGCGCAAAAGCATCGGCAACCAGCGGGTTGATGGCCTCTACGATGGCCTGCACCTCTTGGGGCTCGAGGTCAGTAGGGGTGGAGAGCACCTTGGGTGCGGGATACATGGGTTTGCTCAACAGGGCAGTATTTCCATTACGGCGGGCCATAAAGGTCTCCTTTGAGCGCTGCTCGAGTATGCCCCAAATGTTAGAGGCTAGCGTGGCAAAACGCGAATTCCATACCTGATATCTGCACGAAGCTAGCCAAGGCTAACTTTTACCCTTCTCTGCTTTGGAGAACTCGAGGAGCACTTGGTAACAGGTGCGGGGGATATACCCCGCCCCTTCAGCCTAGCACTGCCCCCCACTTTGGCTGTGGGATGTCCAACAAAGCCACAAAGCCAGGAAGCGGGCCGGGGTAACAACCCCTTAATATTGGTGCGGTTTCTGCGTAACCGGGCTTAACGGCTTTTGGTAAAAATGCCGCCCCCACTGCATAAACCGTTTTGTAACGTTACACAGTTGGGGCAGATACGGTTATTTTCGGGCTTGACACTTGTGCTCAAACCCTAATCTCAACTCCATGCAGCCCCCTACCGATTCGTTCGGGCGAGGCTCTTAGGAGAAGATAAATATGAACTCGGTAACATCACTCAAAAAGGGCTTAGCACTGGTGCTAAGCGCCATCGCTTTGGTGGTGCTTAGTGCTTGCGGTGGGAACGTCTCAGCCCCCGCCAAAGCCCCCTCCACCTCACTGGGACAAGGGTTTTTGCTGACGGTCAAAGTAAGCCCTCAGGATCTCAAAGCCGCCCTCGAGCAGAAGTTTGGTGGTAAGGCGATTGCCTGGCAGCCCAGTGCGGGATTTGCTATTTTGCAGCTCAGCAATCAGGCTGCGGCCCAGCTCAAATCCAGTGGGGTTTCGCTACAGGACGTGACCCTCGAGGCCAACCAGCCCGTACAAAGCCCTGAACTCCAAGCTCAGGGCTCGAGCGCTTGGGCCGGGGGTTGGAACGCCTGGGCCGGGGGTTGGAACGCCTGGGCCGGGGGCTGGAGCGCCTGGGCCGGGGGTATCAATGCTTGGGCCGGGGGCAGTACCTATCCTGCCGAACTTCCCGCCAACAACCGCGCAGCCTGGCTGCAAATTGGTTTGTATCAGGCCCACGCCCTCAGCCGCAACTTTGGCGCGGGGGTCAAGGTGGCGGTCATTGATACTGGCATTGACCTGAACCACCCCATCTTCCAGGGCCATCTGACTCCCAGCAACGAGTGGTACGACTTTATTGGCGACGACGGCTATCCCCAAGACATCACCGGCGGTAAGTTCTCTGGGCACGGCACGGCAGTAGCCGGGCTTATCCTGCAAGTCGCGCCCCAGGCTACCATTCTGCCCATCCGGGTACTCAACTCCGACGGCGGCGGCGATATCGCTACGGTAGTCTCGGCCATCAGCTATGCCATTAGCGACGGGGCTCAGATTATCAACCTTTCGGTAGGTGCTAATACCGACTCTAATTCGTTACATACCATCTCTGCTTATGCCAAACAAATGGGGGTATACATCGTGGCCTCGGCGGGCAACGATGGCAAAAAAGACGGCATTACCGCTCCAGCTAGATATTCTTGGTCTGATGATACCAAAGGCTATACCTTCGGTATTGGCAGCGTAGACGCTAACGATATGCTCTCGAGCTTCTCCAACTATGGTAGCGCCCTCTACGCCACCGCCCCCGGCGAAAAGCTCTTCAGTTCCTTTCCCGGCAACCAAGTAGCCAACGCCACCGGCACTTCCTTCGCGGCCCCATTGGTCACGGGCGCTCTCGCCCTGGCCTACTCCGAACTAACTAACCCCGCTGACAACGCCCGCTTGCAAACTTTCCTATGGAGCAGCCTGGATTTCAGCATCAACCAAAAGAACGCCAACAAAACCACCAACGTGCAGCGGCTCAACGTAGCCAACCTCATCCGTAGCCTGCCCGGCTTCACTCTACCCACCCAGATTAAGCCGGGGGTTTATAACCTGGTCAATACCAACAGCGGCAAATGCCTCGATGTAGCCGGTAACTCTACGGCCAATGGGGGAAATGTGGATATCTCGACTTGCAATGGCAGCACCAACCAAAAGTGGCTGATTGAAACCGTAGGCAACAACTACAAGCTCACCTCGGTCAACAGTAGCAAGGTGTTGGAAGTATCGGGTGGGAGCACCAAACCGGGTGCTAATATTCAACAGTGGAATTACTGGGGGGGGCTCAACCAACAGTGGCTCATCCAGCCCAATGGCTCCAACTACCAGCTTGTATCCCCTAACAGCAACCTGTGCCTGGATGTCTACAACTTTGGAACCAATGACGGCACTAACGTTCAGCAATGGTCTTGCACCGGCTCTGGCGCACAACAGTGGCAGCTCTTAGCTTTGTTCTGAACACATCTACCCTCATCTCCTCCTACATCCCCCTTTGCGCTACGGCGTAGAGGGGGATGTGTCTTATCGCAGTTTTCATCCACATTGCCCAGGTCGCACACACCCTGCAAAGTGCATGAAAACCGCTCTATATGCCCCGTTCCTTGGCAACCAGAGCAAGCTGGGTGCGGCTTTTCTGGCCCAGCTTGGCGAGCAGGCTGCTGACGTGGGTCTTTACAGTTTTCTCGGCGATGCTTAGGGAGGCCGCGATGGCCTTGTTGCTCAGCCCTCGATCGATTAATCCCAGTACCTCTCGCTCGTTGGGGGTGAGGCCAGAAAGATTGTCCTGGGTAGGATGGGCCAGCAACCGCACCGCCGCTGGGTCGAGCGGAACCTCTCCCCTGGCTGCCGCTCGGATACCGTCTAGCAGTGCCGAAGGCCCGGCGTGTTTGAGCAAATAGCCCGAGGCTCCGAGATTAATCGCCTGGCGCAGGGTGTCGGCCTCGAGAAAGCTGGTGAGTATCAAGACTTCAGGACGAGAGGAAAGGGCCAGAAAGCGGGGAATCCAGGGCAGGGCGTGCCCGTCAGAGAGCTGCAAATCGAGCAGCACGAGGTCGGGCTGGAGTTCATTCGCCGCCTTCAGCGCGGCGGTTCCACTATCCGCTTCGCCCACCACCAGCAGGTCGTCGTACAGCCCCAAAAACGCCTTCAGGCCCTCCCGCACCACGGGATGGTCGTCCACAATCAGCAGGCGGTGGGGCATCAGGTTTTATCCTTTGTTGGGTCGCCCCCCATCCCCCGGCCCCTTCCTCCCCTTTGGGGGGAAGGGGAGGTTGATGATTCGTCTCGGAGGGGGACTTTGGCCTCGAGCACAGCTCCACTGGGCTTGCGCCCAATCATCCGCAGGCTGCCGCCCTGGGCGGCGGTGCGCTGCTCGAGCGAGAGCAGACCCATCCCGCGCCTGACCAACTCGCTCACCCCGCGCCCGTCATCTTCGACGCGCAGCCTGACCCCCCCTTGGCTGCCCTCCAGCCGAATCCAGATGTTTTTGGGGTGGGCGTGGCGCAGAGCGTTGTGTACGCCTTCTTGGGCCACGCGGTAGAGGGTTTCGGCAACTGGGTCGGGCAAGCTCAACTCCACAGAATCGAAATGTACCCGCACCACGCTATTTACCCGGTCGGCCAGGCGGCACAGCGCTGGGGTAAGCCCTTGCGAGAGGTCGGCGGGCCGCAACAGCTCGACCAGGCCGCGCAACTCCGAGAGCGCCGAGGAAACCAGCTCGGCCGAGCGCTCGAGCGAAACTTCCCGCTGCAACTCGCTCTCTCGAGCCACCCGCAAACTCAGGTCGGCGGCGAAGAGCAATTGCGCCACCGAGTCGTGCATCTCCCTGGCCAGCCGGGCTCGCTCCTCGAGGGTCGCCAGAGCCTCGCGCTCCCTGGTCTGGCGCTCCTGCAAGCGCGCGCGGCGAAAGGCCAATCCCAACGTGCGCCCCACAGCGGTCAGGAACTCCAGGGTTTCGGCATCGAAGGGTTCGCGTCCGGGAGCCGCCAGGTTGAGGATGCCCACCGGCCCCTCTTTGGTCAAGAGGGGCACGCTGGCATGAACCTCCAAGCCGCCCTTGTCGCCCTGCGCGGCCTCGAGGCGGCTACACTCGACGATGTTCACACCCCGATCCAGTTCGCCGTGGCGAAACAGCCACTGGCAGTCGCAACTACCCTCGCGCAAGCACCTGCTCTCCCCTGCCAAAAGCGCGGGCGGAAGCCCGATACGAGCCGAAAAAGCCAGCCCACCCTGTTTGGCATCGCCGGGTTCGACATGGCTCAGAAAGACCCAGCCGGTGCTGATGCCCAGCAACTTGACGAGTTCCTCGAGCGCCTTCTGCAAAGCCCGGTCAAAGTCGGCCTCGCGGTTGAGCACGTCCAGAATGCGGTTCAGGGTGGACAATTCCTCGAGCCGCTTTCTCAGCTTGGGGACGGGAGATTTCTTCACTGCGCCAAACCCCCCGCCACCCATTCTTGATGCCGCCGGTGAACCTTGGGCCAAAGTTCGGAGGTGTCTAGCTCGAGGCCAAAATCTTCGCTCAGCACCCGCCGATATTCAGCCTCCGTCTCGATAATCCGCTGACTCACACCATCTTTCGTCACCCGCTTGAACACTGCCTCGCGCAGCGTAATAATGCCACCCGGCACGAAGCGCTGGCACACGGTTTTCTGCACGAAGCCCGACTGTGGCGAGGTTTGCAGCCAGGCGCACCTGCTCACAAAGTCCTCGAGGGTGTGAGCCCTACGGCTGAAATCATACGTCTGCGCCGCACCATGCTGGTGGTTGTGCATTATCCAGCGCCCAGCTTCGGAACCGCGCTCGAGGCGGAACTCGAGGCCGTCCTGAATGTAGCTGCCTTCTCGCAAGGGGATAGGTCGTAAGAAGCCGTCGCCAAACCCCACGTCCGCGATGAAATCACCTTCGGGCAAATGCACCAGCAGCACCAGGTGATTCCCATCCGCGTTCGGCCCGGCGCTGGCCCTGGGCACGGCCCCGGCGAGATAATCCAGCCGAAAGCCGAGTTCGCGCAAAGCCCAGGCCAACAACCCGTTCATCTCGTAGCACCAGCCGCCCCGCCGCTCCAGGACGAGCTTTTGGAAAAAGCGGTTTTCAGAGAGCAGGATGGGCCTCGCAAAATGAATGTCCAGGTTTTCGTAGGGAATAGCCCGCAGATGGGCCTGGTGGACTGCGCTCAGGGTCTCGAGCCTCGGTTCCCTGGGCCCGGTGTAGCCGATGCGATGAAGGTAGGCTTCCAGCTTCACGCTATCCATTGTGCTCCAACTTGTGCCACCATTCCCGCCACAGCACAGGTTTACCCTCAGCACCAAATTTGCCCACACTCACGCCGTCCAGACGAACTTTCTGGTTGCTTCCTGTGCGGATAAACTCCACCTTCCAATTCAGCACACCAATATCGCCATCTACCGCGAGAACATGGCCCCAAAACCTCACCTCGCGCTGGGTGGCGAGGTTTTCCAGCCAATATTCCCGCACTGCCTCAGCCCCGTGAATCGGGGGCTCAAAGGGATTTTCCTGATAGCTCACGTCCGAGTCAAACAGCGAAGCCACAAGCTCGGCATCAGCCTTTTCCCAGGCCCGGCCCAGGATTTGCAACCAGGTCTCGAGGTGCTTTCTACGGACGCGAACTTGCTTTGAACGCTCCGGCATATATTCACCAAATGCGCCCTGTAATAAGCGTCTCGAGCTTGCTGTGCGTCAACATGGGTCGTCTCCGCTGGGCTTCACGGCAAAATCAAGTGTAAGTCGCCGAATTCATGCCAAAAGTAGCCCTTTTCCAGCGCGGCTTTATAAGCCACCCCCAAGTGGCGCTTCCCAGCGATAGCCTCGAGCATCATCAAGTGCGTGGCCTTCGGCTCGTGCCAGCCGGTGAGGATACCGTCCACTGCCCGCACCGGGCCCTCCGGTGTGACCACCAACTCGGTCCAGCCCTGGCTGGGATAAATCATGCCGCTTGGGTTGGTGATGGTTTCCAGGGCCCGAACCACCGTCGTCCCCACCGCGATTACCCTGCGCCCGTCGGCTTTGGCTTGGCTCACAGCTTCGGTAGTTACGTCCGGGACGCGGTAAACCTCGGCATACGGCGGTTCAAAGCTCTCGAGCGAAGCCACGCCGGTATGCAAAAGTAGCGGAACCACCAAAACCCCCTTGGCGACGAGCTGAGTGATGAGTTCAGGCGTGAACGCCCGCCCCGCAGAAGGCATTTCCGCACTGCCCATTTCGGTGGCGTAGACGGTCTGGTAGTACGAAAGCGGCCACTCTTCCTGCACATAGCCGTAGCGAATAGGTTGGCCGTGCTCGAGAAGATAGTCCAGGAAGGGTGTCGGGAAAGAAAACCTTGCCACCCACAAACGCGAATCCGCTGCCCGACCCTGTAGGGACGCATAGCTATGTGTCCCTACGCTAGCGGCCTCGTCAACCGGATAGCGCCTCAACAAAACAGCCTCAGCCCCGCCCAGCAGATTCAAGGTTTCTCCTGCTCGAGCCTCAAGGAATAGCTTGGTCGTGCCGTTTTCTGGCTTGCGCAATTCAACGCTCCAGACCTCATCGCTCAAGTGCGTGGAAAGGTGCAGCTTCAGCTCAGTTCCATCCGCTCGATACGCGGGAAGCGCGGCGGGCAGTGTCCCCGAGGTGTTGATGACCAGCACATCGCCAGCTTTCAGAAAACTCGGAAGGTCGCGGAACTGGGCGTGAACTAAGCGGTCATCAGGCCGGTACGAGACCATCAGCCGCACCTCATCTCGAGCTAAGCCCCTGGCCTCCGGCGGTTTGTGGGCTTCCAGCTCGGGCGGCAGGGTGAAGTCCAGACCTGGTAAAACGCCCATCACGGCTGAACCTCTGCCTGGCCTACCTGGCGGGCTTTGTAGCGCCCGCTGGGCAGATTTCCCTCAATCAAAGTCAGCAGCCCTGAAACACTGCTTTCGGGCGGCGGACGATCCGAAATATCCTCACCAGGAAAAGCTTCCTGGTGCATCTGGGTATTCATGTCGCCGGGGTCTACCCAGTAGACCTTGAGTTCGGGATGCTCGGTAGCCAGGACGTTGGAAAGCTGTTCCAAAGCGGCTTTGCTCGAGCCATACCCGCCCCACCCGGCGTAGCCTTCCACGCCTGCATCCGAGGTGATGTTCAGGATGCGAGAACCGGGCTTCAGGACGGGCAGGGCGAGCTGAATCAGCCGCAACGGGGCAAGGACGTTGACGCGGTAGACCCGCTCGAGCACCTCCAGCGGATAATCTTTCAGGTTCGGCTGCGGGCTGGGGCCGAGAATCGAAGCGTTATTGACCAGCAAATTCAGCCCGCCGAGTTCCTTAGCCGCATCTACCAAAGCCTTTGCGTGGGCCGCATCGGAGACATCACCGGTGAGAGCGATTATTTGCGTTCTAGAGGCGAGTTCTGAGTGGGCCTGTTCTAAGGCTTGAGAGCCTCGAGCGTCCAACACGAGAGCCCACCCGCGTTCAGCCAGCGAACGAGCCAGGGCCAGCCCTAGCCCTCGGCTGGCCCCGGTGATTAGCGCTACGCGGGACACGGATTCTCCTTCTGCACAGGTTTCGCTTGAGATTTGCGAGATACGGTTTGGGCTCGAGTGTGGAGAAGCTTGAGCAGCCCGCGAACTTCAGACTCGTGCAGCAAGGTTTGCTGTTTCTCTTTGCCTAGTAGAACTAGAAAATCGCTGTTATACATGGCGGTTCCTCTCGTAACAAAGGGCTTCAGCCGATGCCGAAGGTATGTTTATAGAATAGAGAATGGCCTGTTCAAACGCTTCCGGCCTTAGCCCCAAAGGGTTCTAGGTCTTAAGACCTAGCAGCTTTAGTCAGCGTTTATTTGAGCCAGCACTCTTGCTAGCTCGAGCGTCTACGCTCACGGACTTAGAGTGTGCCCGTCGCTCGCCTTCCATCAGGGTTCTGAGTTCGCCGAGCGTCTCGTGGACGAGCCGCGACCAGCCCCGCTGGCGGGTCGCGTTGATCCAGCGCTCGAATGCGACCCTAAAAACCACGATCCCGGCCTCGGCGGTCAGAATCGCAGCCGGATCGGCTACCCCACGCTGGCGCAACGCGTCGGCGATTGCCGAGGCGAGGCCCGCGAGCTTGCTCAACTCGCGGGCCTGTAGCTCAGGGTTTGCAGCGATGATGGCCTGGCGCTGACGAACTCTTTCCGTGTTGTCTCCAAAAGCGGCACCAGCGGCCTCGAGTCCTGCCGCGACCGCCTTTACCGACGACGCGGAGTCGGGTGCATTCATGACGGCATTCACGATGAGCTCCTGTAGCGCACCTGCACCCCCAAACAGAACCTCGCGCTTATCGGCGAAATGGCGGAAGAAGGTTCGCTCCGTCGTCCCCGCCCGCTCAGCGATCTCCGCCACCGTGGTTTGTTCAAACCCGCGTTCGATGTACAGCTCCCCTGCGGCCTGCTCGAGCCGGGCGCGCGTGTTTGGCTCCCACCTGCCCATGCCCCGATTGTACTTGTTGACAGTAGCTAACATCAGGTGTACGCTCTCGATGTCAGTTACTGTCATCGGACTTTTCAACCTGGGGGTGAGGAGGCCGATCAACAGGAGGTTTGAGTATGCGTGTATTTGTCACCGGTGCAACCGGATTTATCGGCTCCGCCCTCGTGCCCGAACTCATCAGCGCGGGCCATCAGGTGGTCGGCCTGGCCCGCTCGGATTCTGCGGCTGCCGCCCTCGCCGCCAGGGGGGCCCAAGCCCAGCGAGGGGCGCTTGACAACCTGGAAAGCTTGCGCGCTGGCGCAGCCGAATCGGACGGCGTAGTCCACCTCGCCTTCATCCACGACTTCTCACAGTACCAGGCCGCAGCGCACACCGACCTGCGCGCCATCGAGACCCTCGGGGCAGCTCTGGGGGGTTCGGATCGGCCCCTGGTCATCGCCTCCGGGATGCTAGGGCTCGCAGCAGGATGGGTCGCCACCGAACAGGACGCGCCCGTCCTGGCTGCCAATCCTCGGGTCGCTTCGGCCCAAGCAACCCTGGCCCTCGCCTCCCACGGCGTGCGCTCCGGTGTAGTGCGGTTGGCCCCGACGGTCCACGGCGAAGGAGACCCCGGCTTCATCGCTGCACTGGTCGGCATTGCCCGCGCGAAGGGGGTCTCCGGCTACATCGGCGATGGGGGCAACTGCTGGCCCGCCGTACACCGCCTGGATGCCGCGCGCCTGTTTCGCTTGGCACTCGAGCAGGCCCCTGCGGGTTCGATCCTGCACGGGGTCGCCGAGGAGGGCGTGCCGATCCGCGAGATCGCCGAGGTGATCGGGCGACATCTGAGCCTGCCGGTAGTCTCAGTCCCCAGCGCGGCGGCGGGTGAGCACTTCGGCTGGCTGGCCCCCTTTTTGGCTGCCGACCTCCTGGCCTCGAGCGCCCTGACCCGCGAGCGGCTGGGTTGGCAGCCAGCCCAACCGGGGTTGATCGAGGATCTCGAGCAGGGCCATTACTTCCTTAACCCGTCCTAAGTACCCCAAATCTGACTAGAGCTATATGGGCACTATTCGGACCGGCATTGGCCCTGGCAGTAGGAGGCGAGTTCCTTATCGATCAACGCCGAGCATAAGTTCTTTAGCCCAGCCTTAAACGGCAGTCTTTAATCAGCGTTTATTTGAGCCAGCAGTTTTCTCAGCTCGAGCTACAATAGGGGAGTAACGTGAGTCACTTAGTTAAGTTGCTCTTCTTGCTCACCCTTACCGCATCCCTCGGCATCGCTCAGAGGGATGTTTCTGACCTGGACTCCGACGGCTACCCCGACATTACCGAGTTACACAGCACCGCCGAGCGTGATTCCTTCATGCGCTGGTTCGCGGCAATAGCCGAGGCTCAGTACACCGCGCCCTCGCCGACCTGGAAGGCCGAAGACCAGGATTGCTCGGGGCTACTCCGCTTCGCCTACATCGAGGCACTAAAGCCCAAGACCCTCGAGTGGTTCAAGCAATTTGCCTATTTCCCTGACCGTGACATTCCGCCCCTGAAAACCCTTTCTTACCCACTGCCCCTGATCAGCCGCTCGATATTCCGGGTAGCTCCGGGGCGCTACAAGCCCGACGATGTGGAGCAGGGCCGCCTGGTGGGGCGAACCACTGCCGAGTACATGATGAACTTTTCCACGGTGTTTTTGGGGCGCACCCCGGACAAAGCCCGGCGCGGCGACCTGCTGTTTTTCGTGCATCCGCTGGCGAGGGGTTCGGCTTATCACAGCATGGTTTACCTGGGAAACGGGCGGGTGGTCTACCACACGGGGCTCTCGCCACAGGAGGGCGGGGAAGTACGCTTGCTGACCCTGGACACCCTGAACAAACACCCCTCGGCGAGTTGGCATCCGGTTCCCGAGAACCCCAATTTTTTAGGCTTTTTTCGCTGGAAAATCGTAGCAAACAGCAATAATCCTTAGGCAAGGAGAGCTATGAATAGAACATTCAGGGGCATTCTGAGCGTGGGTTTGCTAGTCTTGGTGGGCTTATTGCCGGGTTCGGCCCAAGACGGTGGGCCACAGCTTTATGGCGGGGGAACTTTTAGCCCAGGGCAGAAGGTGGGCCTGGAGTACAACCTTCCCAGCGGCGGGAGTGCGCGAATCGGGGTATACCGCATCGGCAACCCCGAGAAGGTACTCGAGCTGGGCGGGCCACGCAACTTCAAGGCCACCGATCAGCTTCAACTCCGACAGGTGCGCAGCATCCCGGTGTACCGTTCAAAGGACAACAGCTACGGGCAAATCAGCCTGGGTACGCTCCCTGAAGGGCTTTATCTGGCCCAAATCGGCAACCCCCGACCCCGCTCGGCAACCCTGATTTTGGTTACTAGCCTGGGGCTGGTAGTCAAGTCCGACACTGCCGGGATACTGGCCTACACGGCCAATCTAAGCGACGGGAAACCCCTTGCTGTACAGGTTTATCTGGTGAAGGACAAAAAGATTGTCGCCCAACAAGCCTCGAGCAGGATTGCGCGGCTCGAGACCGGCTTCAAAAACAGCGATAACACCTTCGTAGCCGCGCGTTCGGGCGACTCCTGGGCTTTTAGCAGCGCCTATTGGCGGGCCTGGAATGTAGAGAAAAACCGGGTCTACCTCTACACCGACCGCCCGGTGTATCGCCCCGGCCAGACCGTACAGTTCAAGGGAATCGCTCGGACGGCGAGCGGCCTCGAGCCCCTGGTGGGACAAAGCCTAAGGGTATCAGTAAAAGACGAGCAGGACACTGAAATCTTCTCCGGAAAGTTCACCACCGATGCCTACGGCGGCTTTAGCGGAGCCTTTGCGGTGGGGCTGGACGTGCGGCTGGGTAGCTATAGCCTCACCGCCACCGTGCAGGGCCAGGAATACAGCGGCAGCTTCGAGGTGCAGGAGTATGTCAAGCCCGAGTATCGCGTGAGTGTCACGCCTGACAAAACCGTCGCGGTACAGGGCGAAAAGGGTCGCTTTGTCATCAAAGGCGAGTATTTGTTTGGCGGGCCAGTGGCCGGGGGTCAGGTCAGCTATTCGGTGCTCGAGCAGCCTTATTACCGCTTTGCTTATCAGTCGGAGTACGGTTTTTATCAGCAAGACAACTACCAGGATAGCTATGGCGGGAACATCATCCAGCGCGGTGAGGGCCGCCTGAACGAGAAGGGTGAGCTGGTGCTGGACATACCCCTACCCAAAGATGCCCATAACGACTACAGCCTCAGCGTGCAGGCCGGTGTAACCGACGAGGCCCGGCACGAGATTAGCGGCACCGGTACACTCACCGCCTACCGTTCGGGGGTAGTGCTGGACATCAGCAGCGATAATTATTTTTATCAGGCTGGGCAGACCATCACCGCCACTGTGCAGGCCCAGGATTTACAGGGCAAACCGGTCAGTGTGCCCTTTAGGGTGGCGGTCAAGCGTTCCTACTGGCTGCGCAACCAAGGCCAGCAAACCCAGGCCCTGACCACCCTGCAAGGCCGCACCGATGCCAAGGGGCAAGCCAGGGTTTCGCTGAAGCTGCAAACCCAAGGCGACTACCGGCTCGAGGCCAGCGCCAAAGACCCTGCCGGAAGGCCCACCGGGGCCAGCGATTACGTCTGGGTCTCGGATGGCTCCTATTGGTACTGGGGCTACCAGAGCCTCAAGATCACACCTGACAAGCACGAATACAAGGTCGGCGACACTGCCCGCTTCGTGGTGCAGTCGCCTGTTACCGACGGCTGGGCGCTGGTCAACCTCGAGGGGCCTAAACTCGCCAAGCCCGAGGTGGTTCACTTCAAAGGCTCGGTCTTCACCTATGCCCTCAAGCTCACCCAGGACATGGTTCCTAACGGCTATCTCGCGGTCACGATTCTGGGCGGCGGCCAGTACTACAGCGAAACCGCCGGTTTTCTGATCCCGCCCGCCGACAAGTTCTTGAAAGTGGCGGTGACTTCCGACAAGACCACCTATAAACCCGGAGATTCCGCCACCTATACTCTCAAAGTAACCGATGCCAAAGGCCAGAGAGTACAGGCCCAGGTCACGCTGGGGCTGGTGGACGAGGCGATTTATCTGGTGCGGCCCGAGAGCACGCCGGATATTCGGGGCTTCTTCTGGGCCTTGAAGGGGAACCTGGTGGGCACTCAGACCGCGGGTGGCTACTATTTTGGCAACATCGCCCCCGCCCCCAGCGCTGCCGCTCGAGCCCCCATGAGTGAGGCGGTGTTCGGGCAGTCCAAGGGCGGGCTGGCCGCAGCCAAGCTGCGCAGCGACTTCCGCGACACCATCCTTTGGCTGCCCAGCGTGCAAACCGATGCCGATGGACAAGCCACCGTGCAGGTCCAGTTTCCCGACAATCTGACCCAGTGGCGCATGACCGCCAGGGCTATCACCCTTTCCGATACCGTGGGGCAGAACACCCAGACCGTGACCACCACGCTTCCAGTGATTGCTCGCCTGGGAGCCCCGCGCTTTTTGGTCAAGGGTGACACCGCTTCGCTGCGGGTGATTGGGCAGAACAATCTGCCCGACGCGCAGCAGGGGCAGTTGCAGCTCGAGCCCAGCGGCTTAGACCTGCTCGACCCGCCTACCAGCCTGGCAGCGTTCCCAGCCAGCGGGCCCAGCACCGCCGATTACCGGGTGCGGGCCAGCGCCGCCGGAATCGCCACCCTCAAGGCTTCGGCGCTCACGCCTGCAGCCTCGGACGCGCTGGAGTCCAAGCTACCGGTCTTGCCCAAAGGCTTGAAGAAAGAACTCGGCTGGGCCGGGCAAACCCAAGGTTCTTCAGGGCAAACCCAAGGTTCTTCAGGGCAAACCCAAGGTTCGGGGCAGGCCGGGGCCGGTTGGAGCTTCACCCTACCGGACAACACCGATCTGACCCAAACCAAGGCCAAACTCTATCTCAATCCCTCGTTGGCGACGGCGGTCACACCCGCCCTGGAGTACCTCGCGGGCTACCCCTACGGCTGCTCCGAGCAGACCATGAGCCGCTTCCTGCCGAGCGTGTTGGCGAAACAGGCCGGAAGTTTCGTGACGCTGCCCGAGGACGTGCGGGCCAACCTCGACGACTACGTAGCCCAGGGCCTCAAGCGGCTCTACGATTTCCAGCACGACGACGGTGGCTGGGGCTTCTGGCAGAACGATTCCTCCTCGCTCTACATCTCGGCCTACGTGTTGAGCGGGCTGGTACAGGCCAAGGAAGCGGGCTACACCGTGCGCGCAGAGGTGCTCAAAAGTGGGGCGGATTATCTCAGAACAACCCTCGAGCGCCCCGATATCAGCCAGTTCGCCAGCGATGCCAGAGCCTATGCCTACTA
>JADMIM010000144.1 GCA_015478585.1 Thermaceae bacterium
GGCGGGTACTGCTTTTGTCACCGCTGGGTGGTACTGGCTGCTACAAGGCAGTGAACTTGGACGGCTCTCCCAGGTCTTTTTCCTGGTGCCCGTGCTGGGTCTGGGACTGGCAGCTGTGTTCTACGGCGAGCGAGTGGCCTGGATGCAAGGGCTGGGACTGCTATTCATCGTGGGGGGGTTAGCAGTACAGACCCTCGAGGCGCACACTCCACAGCTTGGGTTACCAGGGTCAATTTTGGCCCGAGGGAAGAAAGTTAGGTGAATGTTATGGCAAAGAAAGTACGGGTAGCAGTAAATGGTTACGGTGTCATCGGCAAGCGCATCGCTGACGCAATAGCGCTGCAAGAGGATATGGAACTGGTGGGGGTAGCCGACGTAGTGAGTGACTGGCGCATTCAGGTGGCAGAGCAGAAGGGCTACCGGGTTTTTGCCTCCACCCCCGAGGCCGCCAGCAGCATGAAAACTGCTGGGGTTCGAGTGGTAGGAACCCTCGAGGACTTGCTTGGGCAAGTAGATGTGATCGCCGATGCGACCCCCAAAAAGGTGGCCTCAGCCAACTTTGAGCGATACCAGGCCCTGGGGATCAAATCCATTTTTCAGGGTGGCGAGAAGCACAGCCTGACTGGGCACTCCTTCGTGGCCCAGGCTAACTACGCCAGCGCTATCGGGCGGAAGGCCACCCGGGTGGTTTCCTGCAACACCACCAGCATCGTGCGCACCCTGGGGGCGCTGAAAAACGCCGGGCTGCTCAAGAAGGCCCGTGGGGTGCTGGTGCGCCGGGCCACCGACCCCTGGGAGTCTGACCACTCCGGGGTGATGAACACAGTGGTGCCGGAAAAAGACATCCCCAGCCACCAGGGGCCGGATGCCCAGACCGTGCTGCCCGACCTCGACGTGATGACCATTGCGGTGGTAGCGGCCCACACCACCAGCCACCTGCACGCCTGGAGCGTGGAGTTGACCCGCGAGGCCAGCAAGGAGGAGGTATTAGAAGCCTTCCGTAAGGCTCCGCGCATTGCTTTCTTGCGCCAGGGAGACGGCCTGGTGGCCCTTAACAGCACCCTCGAGCTGATGAGTGACCTGGGTCGCCCCCGCGGGGACATGTGGGAGGTGGGGCTATGGGAAGACAGCCTCACTGTCCGGGGCAACGAACTCTTCTACAACTACCAGGTCTACAACCAGGCCATCGTGGTGCCCGAGACCGTGGATGCCATCCGTGCCTTGAGTGGTCTCGAGAAGGACGGGCTGGCCTCGATTCGCCGCACCGACGCAGCGATGGGGCTCGAGCGAAACTTTTTGCGGGCCGCAACTCGGGTCTGAACCCCAGAGGTTTTGGCTCGCCCTGGAAACGCCCCGGCAACGCGCTGGGGCTACCCTGGCGGGCTGGGGACTCCCGAAGCAATGGTCGCAAGGAAGCCCTTTCCGAGGTGTGCTATGAATACAAAAACCGTATCGCCAGACTATCTCCAGGGGGCCGCGCTGGATCTGCTGAAGCGGGTGTTGCCCCAGGAGCGCAGCTTCGCGGTGGACTTGTGGGGCCAGGCCACGCTGCCCGCTACCCGGCTGCCTGCCCAGGCCACCCTCCGCATCCGCAGCCCGGAGGTGCTGGGCGAGATGCTCAACCCCCCGCTCGACCTCTCGTTGGGCGAGGCTTTTTTGCGCGGCGATCTGGAGATCGCGGGTGACCTCGAGGCGGCCTTTGCCGCCGTGGAGGAGGTCGCCCCAAAGCTCTCGGTGTCGGTGCTGCAACTGCCAGCCCTGCTCAAAAACCTGGCGACTCTGCGTCAGCAGACTGCCTCCCCACTAGCGGCCCGGCTGCGTGGAATCGCCCATTCCAAGGCCCGCGACCGCCAGGCCATCGCCCACCACTACGATGTCTCCAACGCCTTCTACCAACTCTGGTTAGATACCCGCATGGTCTACTCCTGCGGCTACTTCCCCAGTGGCAGCGAGACCCTCGACCAGGCCCAGCAGGCCAAGCTCGAGCACATCTGCCGCAAGCTGCGCCTGAAACCGGGCGAGCGGCTCCTGGACATCGGCTCGGGCTGGGGTGGCCTGATCCTCTACGCGGCCCAGCACTACGGGGTGGAAGCCCTGGGCATCACCCTCTCCCAGCGCCAGGCCGAGGAGACCCAGGCCCGCATCCGGGCGGCGGGGCTTGAGGGCCGGGTGCGGGTGGAACTGCTGGACTACCGCGAGGTGCATGAGACCTTCGATAAGGTGGTCAGCGTGGGGATGGCCGAGCACGTGGGCCGGGAGAACCTTCCCACCTACTTCCGGGCGGCTTGGCAAGCCCTGCGCCCTGGCGGGTTGATGCTGCACCACGTGATCACCCAGGGGCCAGTGGCCCTGACGGCAGGCAAAAGCCTAGCCTCGGGTGAGTTTATATCGCGGTACGTTTTCCCCGACGGAGAAATTTTGCCGCTTTGGCAAAACCTTGAGGCCGCCGAACAGGTGGGATTTGAAGTGCGCGATGTGGAAGACCTGCGCGAACATTACGCCTTCACCCTGCGGCACTGGGTGAAGAACCTCGAGGCCCGCTGGGAAGCGGCGGTTGAAGAAGCGGGGGCAGAGCGGGCGCGATTGTGGCGGCTGTACATGGCGGCCTCGGCACACCAGTTCAACTATGGTCATCTGGCAGTGCACCAGGCACTTCTGGCCAGGCCGGGTGAGGGGAGCTGGGTGGAGTTGCCCGCCAGCCGCGCTGACTTGTACCGTCCGGCGGCTTGAGCAAGCTGGGCTGGGCGTAAAGAGGAGATTGAATGAACAAGCCTGTATCCAAGCGAAGCTTCGCCCTGGTGCTGGCCGGGGGTGGAGCCAGGGGGCTGGCCCACGCTGGGGTGCTGCGGGCGCTCGAGCACTACGGCTACCGCCCCAGCGCCATCGTGGGGGTTTCGATGGGAGCCATCGTGGGAGCCACCTACGGCCTCAACCCCGACTGGTACCAGGCCCTTCTGCACATGGACACCACCGGTTTTCCCGAGCCGCCCGCACCTCGTTCCCCGGCTCTGGGCGAGCGGCTGCGTTCGCTCAAGGCTTATCAGAATGTGGCCTGGAGCGTGCTAACCGCCTGGGGGCCAGGGCAGCGGGCCTTGCCGTACGGCATGGCCTTGCTCCAGCAACTTACCCTGGGGCGCGACCTTCAGGACTCCACTCTCCCGGTAGCTGCGGTGGCGACCGACCTAATTTCGGGACAACGGGTAGTGCTGCGGCAGGGCAAGGCCGCCGATGCGCTGTATGCCAGTGCTGCCCTGGCCGGGGTGTTGCCGCCCCTGGAGCGGGAGGGGCGGTTGCTGGCCGACGGGGCCTACGCCGACGTGGCTCCCATTGACGTGGCCCGATTGCTGGGAGGCACGTTGGTGATCGCAGTGCAGCCCGGCCCGCCCCAGATGCCAAGCCGCACCGTGCGTAACGGGGTTCAGGCCATGATCCGGGCGCTGGAAATCTGCCACCACCAGCATTCCCACCTGCGCTTTGCCCAGGCCGACCTAGTGCTGGAGCCCCGATTTCCCTGGCCTATAGACACTCTTGACTTTGGGCACAAGGCAGTCTGTGTGGCCGCCGGTATGTGGGCGGTGCGGGCGGCGCTGCCGCGCCTGCGGGAGTTGTTAGGGGTGGAGACCCTCGCGGCTTCTCGAGCCTAGCGGGGGGTTGTCCCTTCCCCCAGCCGCTCGTGGAACTCGCGCAGCAGGAACAGGCTGATGCTGTCCTGGGTTTTCGAGCGGGGGTCAAACGGCGTGTCCAGCAGCCGCAGCAACTTCAGCACGTAGATCAGGATATAGGAGAGCAGGACGATCACCTAACTGGTACACCAGGTTAGGCAACTTTAGCTGGGGCGACAAAGCTCCGAAGCCCCGCACCCGCACCTGGCCCAACAGGTAACCCAGGGCTGTGACCAAGAATAACAATAACAGCGGGTTTTGCTCCAGAAATCGAATCCATGTGCTCATGATTTCCCGGTGCAGTATCTCCAAGCCGGAAGACACTGGTGTCCCTGTGTTGACTGGGGATAAGTATAGGCCAGAACTGGCCGCAGCACTCTACAAAGAAAGGTTCGAGTCCTACTCGGTCTCTTCAGGTATGGATCGAGAATTGCTTACAGTCTGCTGAGGGGTAGCGGGGCCTCACAGCGTATTCCAGGAATAACCTATACAGGGGTAGGATGCTGAGATGGGTGTGTACTCGGAGGACTTGCGGACGCGGGTGGTGGCTGCGGTGAAGGCGGGGCGGGGAAGTTATCGCGAACTGGGCGAGCTGTCCGAGTTGGATAAGAACACCATCGGGGTGTGGGTCAAGCTGGAACGAGAAACTGGAGGAGTGAGCCCGCAGAAGTGCGGACGCAAAGCCTAAGACCCGGAGGTGTGGCGTAGGCGGCTGGAGAAGCTGATGCAGGAGGACTCCGACGGAACTTTGGCGGAGTGGGTTCTAGCCCTTGCGGCTGAAGGGATCCAGACCAGCCCCCCAGCTTTGCATGGCTGGGGATCACCCGTAAAAAAAGACCCTCCATGCAGAAGAGCGTGACAGTGAACGGGTGAGGCAACTGCGCGAGGCCTACAACTACAAGGCTTGGTTGAGCGAGGTTGCCGCAGGGGAGCTGGTCTGCATAGACGAAATGGGTAGCCAGCTAGGGATGAGCCGCCTGTAGGCCCGTTCACCCAAGGGCCAGCGCGCTCACGGCAGCGTCATCCGCAATCGAGGGGTCAACCTCACCACCATCGGGGCCTTGAGTTGCACCGGGATGCAAGTGGCGAGGGTGTTCACTGGAGCCATCGATAAGACCGCTTTCCTGACCTTCCTCCACATCGTCGTCATGGATAATCTCGGCGCGCATCGCGCTAGAGGTGTGCAGCCAGCCATCGAAGCTGCGGGCTGCACTGTGATATTTACCCTGCCTTACTCCCCAGAGTTCAATCCGATTGAGGGGTGCTGGTCTAAAGTCAAGGCTATCCTGCGAGGTATCGCCGCCAGAACACGAGAATCCTTGACTCAAGCCATCGCCTCAGCCTTAGACCTGATCATGCTTCAAGACATTCAGGGCTGGTTCAACCATGCTGGTTACTGTCTGGGCTAATGCCGGAATATGCTGTCAGATGGGAGATGTTCGGGGACAAAGGTACGCAAATAGCCGTGCAAAAAAGGCCGCGTAATCCCTAGCCCGCTGCCCATTTTGAGCAGCCATCCGCTCAGCTCTGGAGCCGTGCCCAGCAGTCTCTGCACTTTCTCCAGGGTCTCGAACCTATGGCGGTGGCGCTGCACTTCCTGGCAGTAGAGGGTTTGTGCGCTGCCCTCGAGGCTCCCCTCAAGTGCCTGTCGTAACAGGAGGCCCAGGCGCTGCCCAAAGTAAAGTGCCGGGCGGATACCCTCGGCGCTGGCGGGCAGCACTTGTCCAGCAGCATCCCCCACCACCAGTACCTCGCCCACCACCGGTTCGCGCAGCCGCAGGGGGATCAGGCCCCCGTGGGTGCTGGTAGGTTCGAGGTCAAAGCGGTTTAGAAAATGCCTCAGGCCATTCTTGAGGTCTCTGGCGTAGGGCTCAGCTTGAAAGACCCCTAGGCCAAATCGAACCGATTCCCCGCTGCCAAAGGCCCAGGCGTAGCCATAGGGTAGTGAGTTGTCCAGATAAAAGTGCAATCCACCGGGAAAGTGAGGTGGGCGGGGTAGCTCGGTCTCGAGACCCGCCGCCATGAAGCGCCGCCGGGCGTAGCCGAGTTGCAGCGCGGAGGCCAGCACTGCCGCCGGGCCACTGGCATCCACTGCGAAGCGGCAGGTAATTTCTCCCTGGTCGGTCAGTACCCGCCCCGGCTGGTAGCCCAAGGCTCGGGCTGGCCGCACTTCGATTCCAGCCTGTTTTGCTAGGCTTTGGCACAGGCGTTGGTAATCCACCGTGGCGAAGGCCGGACTGCTGGGCAGGTGTACGCTCTGAGGGCCAAAGTGGATTACCAGCTCGGGGTGTATCTCCCGCACCGAACCCAATAAACGTAGCGCCCGTAGCGTTGATAGCGGGGTGGTGTTGGCCGATTTGGGGTTATGTCCCAGCGGTTTGGGATCCAGCACCACCACATCCCGGCCTTTGAGGGCCAGGGCCGTTGCCAATCCAGCAAAGCTGGCTCCCGCAATGACGACCTCGGCATGTCGAGTCATATCCCCTCCTGATATAGAATCGCTGGCTTCAGGGAGTGTTACACTCCCTGAAGCCAGCAACACCCTTAGTGATGGGGTTGCTGAGGCCGTGATTCGTTCTGCTCGTTCCTTGCTTGATGGC
>JADMIM010000222.1 GCA_015478585.1 Thermaceae bacterium
GGGAAAGACGTTGCGCTTCTCGGAGATGCCTGACAGAGTGGTGCAACACCGGCCAGGGGAGTGTGCTGAGTGTGGGTGCCCACTTGAAGATGTGCTCGCCATTGCAGAGGCGACGCAACGCCGACAGGTGGTGGATTTGCCCCCACTGCGCCTCGAAACGACCGAACACCACTCGCACCTTATCCGCTGCCCGGAGTGCTCCTCGCTCAACAGAGGCCCCTTCCCCGCCGAAGCCCCCGACTGCGTGCAGTATGGGCCGCATCTGAAGGCTCTTGGTCTGTATCTGATGAGCTACCAACTGCTGCCGTACGGACGCACTGCCCAACTGCTGTGCGATTTGTTCGGTGCGTCGCCCTCCGAGGGCACTCTGCACCAGACGCAGCAGAGTGCGGCTCTCGAGCTTACGGGAGTGGAGGAGGGTATCAGGGAGAGCTTGAGGCAGGCCGAGGTGACGCACTTCGATGAGACGGGTGTGTACATCGAGAGTAAGCGGCAGTGGCTGCACGTGGCCTCTACCCGGCACCTGACCCTGTACTACTCGCACCCCAAGCGGGGAGAAGGGGGGACGAGGGCGATGGGGGTGTTGCCCGGCTTTAGGGGAGTGGCTGTACATGATGGGTACAGTTCCTTCCGAGCGTACCAGTGCCTCCATGCCCTGTGCAATGCTCATCATCTGCGGGAGCTTGTGGCCCTGGAAGAACAAGGCCAGGCATGGGCGGCTCAGATGAAGGGGTTGCTTTGCGAGATCAAGGCGTCAGTGGACATGAGCACAGAGGCGTGGAAACACGCTATGGAAGCACAGAGTTTGCTGGAGTTCGAGGGGCGCTATCGTCAACTGGTGAGCGAGGGCTTTGAGGCAAACCCGCCTAACCCACCACCCAAAGAGCCGAGGCGTGGGAAGGTAAAGCAGAGCAAAGCCTACAACCTGCTGGTGAGATTGCGCGACTACGAGGAAGATGTGCTGCGCTTCATGCATGACTTGCGAGTGCCCTTCGACAACAACCAGGCAGAGAGGGACCTACGAATGGTGAAGGTGCGGCAGAAGGTATCGGGCTGCTTCCGCAGCCAACGTGGTGCCGAAGCCTTCTGCCGTATCAGGGGCTACATCTCTACTTTGTGTAAGCAACGTCTTCATGTGTTGAGTGCCCTCGTTCAACTCTTTAGAGGTGCTCCTATCATGCCATCTCTGACAGGCTGAGTAGTTACTCTGCTTTTATTGTTTCTATTTCGTGTCCATGAGG
>JADMIM010000145.1 GCA_015478585.1 Thermaceae bacterium
AGGCCACCGTCTCGAGGCTGGGGAAGCGATCCAGGAGCCGTACCAGGACGTTGGCGGCCAGCCAGATTAGGGCCATACCCAAAAACGCCCCAATCACAATCAGGAGGTAGTTTTGCGTGACCGCCACCACCACCAAAATCGAATCCACCGAGAAGGCCAAATTGACCAGGTTGAGCTGCACGATGATGCCCCAAAAGGAGGCCTTCCTGAAATTTTCCGTGGGCGCGAGGGACTCGTCTGGGGGGGAATTCCTCAACTGAATTAGATGGTTGATAGCCAAATACCCTAGATATAGCCCGCCCAGCAATTCCACCCACCACAGGTGAATCAGGTACACCGCCAGGGCAATCGCTATGGCCCGCAGGGCCAGCGCACCCATCAAGCCCCAAAACATGGCCCTGGGTCGCTGCCTAACCTCGAGCGGTCTGACGATTACTGCCAGCACCATGGCATTGTCGGCAGAGAGCAGGGCTTCCAGGGCCACGATGGTCAATATGATGGAAACAACTTCGACCCACTCCATCAGACCCCTAACAGAAACTTCAGACCCGGCTCAAGCCCTTGCTTCCAGGTCATCCAGTTGTGCCCACTGGGGCGCTCGAGGTAGCCGTGGACATAGCCCTTGTCCGCCAGCATGGCAGCAAAGCGACGGTTAGCGGGTAGCAGCCACTCGATCTGCCCGGTTTCGCAGTAGAAACGTAACGGCAAGCGCTCGGCAGCCGCATATTGCTCGGTGAGCCACTCGGGGTCGTGGTAGGAGTCGCCGCCGGTAGGCGAAGCGGTGAGACAGGCCGATTGTGTACCGACAATCTGGAAAATCTGTGGGTGACGAAAAGCCAGCCAGCTCGAGACCAGTCCGCCCAGACTGGCTCCCCATAGCCCATTGTGCGGGGTGGGGCCATAGTGGCACTCTACCTCGGGGATGATTTCCTCCAGCAGATGGGTTTCGTAGCGCTGGCTAAACCAGTATTCCTGGCGACGGTCTTCGGGTTCGATAAACACCATCCGCACCGGCTCAATCTGGCCCGACTCACATAGGGCTTCGGCAATCTCGCTAAACCTGGCCGTGCGGTAATAAGCCACCCCGTCGTGAATATAGAGGGTCGTTCGGGGAGGGCGGCCAGGCTGGTAGACATAGTAGCGCCGGGGGATACTAAAGGCTTTGGACTCCAGCCGGTGGCGGTGAACTTCCGCCGCCCGCGAGGGCATGGGGGCAGCCTCGGGCCGAAACCCTGGCAACTCCACCGCCCTGGGGTAGTTCCACCAGGGATTCTGGGCTTTGTGGGGATTGTCGGGGTCGGGGAAGGGTTTTTTGTCCTCGTCCAGAAAAGCGTACTCGAGGTAGGCGGCGGGGGGAAACTCCAGCGTGACCGGATGCTCGAGGGGGATGGGCTGCCTGTCCCAGTCGGTAAAGTCGCCCACCAGATACCTGGCCTTGGGAGACGGTGTAAAAGTTACGCTGCGGGAATGCACCTCGACCATAGCTTCTAAGTTACCGTATTGAGCTGGGCGCACCGTTCGCCGGTTCACGCTGGGGATTGAGGTGAAGGATAAGAAACAGCAAGTTGCGGTGGGGACGGGGATTCTCGAGGCCAGATTTTATTGTCCAGGACAGGAGACATTTTCCATTGAGGGTAGTCCACCCGATATACAAAACCGTTACGTGCGCCAGCACACAACATCTCGGGTAAACGAAAGCATCCTTGCGTACCTGAGAAATCAACGATTGGTGCGCGTAGGGACGCATAGCTATGCGTCCCTACATTCCCCGCGAACTGATGGGCCGGACGTGAAGGACGGCCTTCGTACTCGAGGCCTTGATGACTACCGCGGTTCTCTGCTCAGATGGGCACAGCAAATAGGCCCAGGCTATCCCAAGGTTCTTTGCGAAAACCGCTCTAAAGCACGTGTGGGATGTCTTGCTGGCGCTCAACATGACAAAGCTTAGCGGATAGGCTCATGGGCTCGAGGGGTGGTGTAAAAACTTCAGTGCTCGCGTCCGGGCCGATTGCCCTCCACGAAGTCGTAGGGATAGACCTGCGGAAGCTCGCTGGCTTGGTTGAGTGTGGTCATCTGTTGGGGGGTCAAATTCCAACCGCTTGCCCCCAGGTTTAGCTCGAGCTGCCCTATATTCCTGGCCCCGATAATCGGCGCGGTCACGCCTGGACGTTGCAAAAGCCAGTTGATTGCTACTTGTGCGGGGGACTTGCCGCTTTCCTGGGCCACCGTGTGTAGCGCGTCCAGCACCCGCCAGGTAGCCTCGTTGGCGTAGTTGCTCCATTTCTCGCCCCAGTTTTTCTTTTCGGCCTCTTCGATACGGCTGCCCTCTGGAGGGGTGCTCATTCCTCGGTGAAACTTGCCCGAGAGCCAACCTCCCCGCAGGGGACTCCAGGGAATTACCCCCAGACCTTCGTTGAGACACACCGCAATCAGCTCCCATTCGGTGCTGCGACACAGCAGGTTGTACTGGGGCTGCAAGCAGGTAAAGCTCTCGAGGCCCAGTGCTTTAGAGATATCCAGGGCTTTTTGCAGTTGCCAGCCAGTGAAATTGCTTACCCCGATGTAGCGCACCCAGCCCCGGCGCACCAAGTCGTCGAGGGTGGAGAGGGTTTCCTCGAGGGGGGTTCCATAGTCCCAGCAGTGCACCTGGTATAGGTCAATGTAGTCAGTTTGCAGGCGCTTCAGGCTGGCTGCAACCCCGTCCAGAATGTGTTTACGCGAAAGGCCGACATCGTTGGGCTGTTGGCCCATAGGAAAGCGCACCTTGGTAGCGATAATCCAGTCCTGGCGTTTTTGAGACTGAAGCCAGCGCCCCACGATTGCCTCGGAGATGCCCTGGCTATACACGTCAGCAGTGTCTATAAAGTTGCCGCCCGCCTGACCGAAGCGGTTCATCATGCCAAAACTCTCGGCCTCGGTAGCTTCACGGCCAAAAGTCATGGCTCCCAGGCACAGTTCGCTCACCTTCAGTCCGGTTTTGCCTATATAGCGTGTGTTCATAGGTTTAGCCTAATGCTTAGACCGTGCTCTAAGTCAAGGCAGCTAACAGTTTCGGGATAAACTTTGTGGGTTATGGCAACTTCCGCAAGCGACCTTCTGCCTGATGTCACCGTCTACACCGTTCAAGCTGAACCCCAACAACTGCCCGAGCTACTGAGTGGGAAACCCGCCGTGCTGCTATTTTTCCCGGCGGCTCATACCCGCGTATGTGAACGTGAACTCTGCACCTTTCGGGATGGCCTGGCCCAGTACAACGAACTGGGAGTGCAGGTGTTGGGCATCAGTGTGGACACGCCCTGGACGCTCGGAGCCTATGCTAAGGAACTGGGCTTGGAATTCCCCCTGATTTCCGACTACGACAAGGCAGCTACTCGAGCCTTCGGTCTGGAAATTAGCCTGCGCGGGCTTCCCGGCTTCTCGCAAAGGGCAGCCTATGTGGTGGGCGCGGATGGCAAAATCACCTGGTCTTGGGTTGCCGAGATAACCAGTCAGGAGCCGCCCTACGAGGAAATTGCAGGCGCGGTGAAGTTTCTGAGCTAACACCCACTGGTCTGAAAAGACCTCTGGGAAACGAAAGCCCAAAACACCCCCACGTCCTGCGCAGTGTTCCTCGAGTTCGGATTCTAAGCCCATGGTAACTGCAAGAACTGCGTCCTAGATTGACAGGTGACTCCTGG
This sequence comes from Thermaceae bacterium, assembly GCA_015478585.1. Lineage (GTDB taxonomy): Bacteria > Deinococcota > Deinococci > Deinococcales > Thermaceae > Meiothermus. The sequence goes on from JADMIM010000145.1 coordinate 3,678, forward strand.
AGGGGGTGCGCACAGCGCATAGCCGCTCTGCGGCTAACCTGGAGGGGGTGCGCACAGCACATAGCCGCTCGCACGGGCCAAGCCCGGCCCGTTACAGGAAGGGGGTGGCCGTAGGCCATACGGGCTCTGTAGATAGCTTTAGAGCGGTTTTCAGAAAAATAGAACCGTCTACCCGCTTAGAAAGAGCGTACCAAGCTCCTTTTTGCCGCCAGGAGTGGCGGCAAAAATAGCGGAAACCGCGATAGATAAACCCTGTTTTTGCCCAATCGCAGTTCACCGAACCCACTGCGGAAGGATGTCCTCGAGGCTCACTTCTTCGATGCTCCAGTTTTCTTCCGTTACCCGGAACTCACCCTGGGCGGCAATAAAGCTAGCCGCTTCGCGCAGCACGGTCTCCACCCACACCCCGTCGTAGCCCAGCAAACTAAAGCCCACCACCTCCCAGCCGTGCTCGTCCTGCCCGGCCAGCCGGGCCGCCGAAACCGGATAGCGGCTGCGCAAGCGCTCCATAGCGGGCTTGACCAGGGCACGTTTTTCCTTGAGGCTGCCCACCCAGGGCATCTCGAGGCGCGCGGTGTATATGCCCAAGTAGGCTTTCATGGGTGCTCCGGTGGAGCGCCAAACGCCAAACGCCAAACGCCAGACGCTAAAAACTCGAACATCCCTTCTAGCCTAGCAGAATGCGCTCGGGAGCGGCGTAGATGTTGAAGCTATCGCGCAGGAAGCCAATCAGGCTGAGGTTGAACTCTCTGGCGACTTCCACGGTCAGGCTGCTGGGGGCGGAAATCGCGGCCAGAACCGGGATGCCTGCGGCCAGGGTTTTCTGCGCGAGTTCGTAGCTAGCCCGTCCGCTTACCAGCACCAGGCACTCACCTAGGGGGAGTCGGTTCTCTAAGAAGGCCCAGCCAATCAGCTTGTCGAGGGCATTGTGGCGGCCCACGTCTTCCCTCGAGGCCAGCAATCGCCCGCTCCTATCGAACAAAGCAGCGGCATGAAGCCCACCGGTGTGGTCGAAGAGCGATTGATGCTGCCGCAAGGTTTGGGGGAGGCTCGAGATAATCTCGGCAGGCACGCTAAAACCGTCCTCGAGAGGTTTATGCCCTCGCAGACGTAGATTCTCCAGGCCTGACTTGCCACACACCCCACAGGCTGAGTGGGTGAAAAAGTGGCGTTCCAGAGGGGATAAATCTGGGAGGGAACCCGAGGCCAGCTCGAGGTTGACGATGTTGTACTGCTGAGGCGCACCCTCATCGGTGCAGTAGGCTATGCGCCGGATTTCATCGCGCCTGCTAATTACCCCCTCGGCGAACAAAAACCCAGCCGCCAGCTCGAAATCGTGCCCCGGAGTGCGCATGGTCACCGCCACGGTTTTTGCTTCTGGTCGCCTGCTTCCCGCCTTCAGCCGTATCTCCAGCGGTTCCTCGCTCACCAGGTCGTCGCTCTTGGGCCAAGCCAGGCCGTTCTCAACGCGCAGCAGCAAGGTTCTGGTTTTGGCCCCTGGGCGGCTCTTGGTCATCCCCTCACCCCGCCTCTCCCACCGGGGAGGAAAGGCTATATGGCTTGACTTCTATAAAGGCATAGCTCTCCTTGTAGGCCGGAACCTTGGCCTGGGGAGAGCGCAGCTTGGGGTCGAGCAACACGTTGCCCTCGGGCCAGTGGATTTGCAGCGTGCCGAGCTTGATTTCGGCGATGAAAACCTGACCCTGAAGCACCCCGAACTGGTTCCTGAGCCAGATATTTTGCCCCTGGTGCAAACCCAGCCGGTTGGCATCGGCCTGGCTTATCAGCACCGCATCGCGGGTGGCCCCGCTGACAGGGTCTTTGCGCTCGTGCACCATGCTGTTGAATTGTTTGCCGCGCCGGGTTGCCAGGCGGAAGGCTCCGGCGGGCAGGGTCTTGGTCGGTAGGGTGACGGCCTTGAAGTTGGCTCGCCCATCGGGGGTCGAACACACTCCGCCGGGGCAGATCTGGGGGCCACCGTACTGAAAGGCATCGCCCTTAGATTTCAGGTGCTGGATGCCGTCGTAGAGGGGAACCACCTGGGCAATCTCGGCGCGAATGGCGGCAGTGTCGGGAAAACTCAGCTTCTCGGCGATGCTTTGGCGGCAGCGCTGAGCAACCCCCAACAGCGCCTCGAACTCCGGCCTGGCCTCGGCGATGCGCGGGCCCGGAATTTCCGGGCTGAAAATTACCCGCCGCTCGGTGCTGGTCTGGCTCACGCCGCCTGGAACCTCGTAGCGAGTTGTTGCGGGGAGCAGAATCACCTCTTGGCCCTCGACGAACATCTGCGAAGACAGCAGGATGTCCTGATGCACCCGCAGCGGAACCTTGGAAAGGGCCAGGCGGGCCTGGTCTGGGTCAGGCAGGGTCTCGAGGAAGTTCCCTCCCACGCTCCACAACAAGTCCAGCTGGCCTGCCGCTGCCGCGTCCAGCATCTCGGTGGCGGTCAGGCCGGGGG
>JADMIM010000146.1 GCA_015478585.1 Thermaceae bacterium
GTACCGCTTTTTTGACGACGGCGAACCTTCCGGTACGGCTGGGAAGCCTGTTCTGAGCGCCATCGAGGGGCAAGGTCTGGACAAGGTGATGGTGGTGGTGAGGCGCTACTTTGGTGGGGTCAAGCTGGGGGCGGGCGGGCTGGTGCGGGCCTATGCGGGTGCGGCGGCGGAGTGTCTGCGGCTGGCTCCCAAACGCGAAGTCGTGCCGATGGTGCGGGTGCGGCTGCGGGCTCCTTTCGAGCTGAGCAGCGCCGTGTTTCACCTGCTGGTGGGGGTCAAGCGGGAGTCCGAGGAATATACCGAGCAGGGTCTGGTGCTCAGGTTTGACCTCGAGGAGACCCAGTTTCCCGCCTTCGCTGAAAAAGTGCGTGATTTGAGCCGGGGACGAGTTCGGGTGGACAAAGCCTGAGATGCCGGGCGCTTTTCCAATGTACCGTGCTCAATTCTGTTCAGGGCCGAATGACGGTAGAATATACCGGTGCAGCAGCCCAGCCTATTCACCGATGAAGCCAAAAACCTGCCCAAGCCCGAGCGCATCTGGCTGATTGACGGGCATCATTTGGCCTACCGCAGCTATTTTGCCTTCGAGAAACTCACCACCTCGCGCGGCGAGACCACCCAGGCGGTTTTTGGTTTTCTGCGTACCCTTCTGAAGCTGCTCAAGGACGATGGCGACTGCGTAATTGTGGTCTTTGATGCGCCCGCCAAAACTTTTCGCCACGAGTCTTATGCCGAATACAAAGCCGGGCGTGCGCCCACCCCGGACGACTTCAAGCCTCAGCTCGAGCACATCAAGCGCATCGTAGACCTGATGGGCCTGCGGCGGCTGGAGGTGGTGGGGGTAGAAGCCGACGACGTAATCGGCAGCCTGGCCCGCAAGGGCGAGCGCGAGGGCTATCCGGTACGTATCGCTACCGCCGACCGCGACAGCTACCAACTGCTTTCCGAGAGTGTGCAGGTGGTACTGCCCGATGGAAGGGTGGTTACGCCCGAGGTGGTTAGGGAAAAATACGGGGTCAGCGTGGAGCAGTGGGTGGATTACCGAGCTTTGGTGGGGGACTCCTCCGACAACTTGCCCGGAGCCAAGGGCATCGGCGAAAAAACCGCCGCCAAGCTGCTGCAAGACTGGGGTTCGCTGGAGGCGCTGTATGCCCATCTGGGCCAGCTTTCGCCCAAGGTGCGGGGCAGCCTCGAGGAGAGCCGCCATAACGTACAGCTCTCGCACACCCTTTCGCGCATCCAGACCGAGGTGGCCCTGGACATAGACTTTCGCCAGTGTCATCGCCGTGAGCCTGACCGCATGGGCCTGCGCGAAGCCCTGGAGGGGCTCGAGTTTGGCAGCATCCTGCGCGAGATGAACCTGCTCGCGGCCCCGGTGGCGACCCAAGAGGGGCAGTGGCCCCCTCCTGCGGGGGTATTTCTGGGCTATACCCTGAGCCGGGCCCAGCCGATGTGGGCTGAGTTGACCGGCCTGGGAGCCGCCGATGAGGGCCATGTCTACCGAGCCCCCACCGATGCCCAGGAGCTAAAGCATTTTGCCGAACTGAACGCCCTTTCGGCCAAAGACTTATCGGTCTATGCGCTGTGTGCGGGCCTGTGGGTTCCACCCGGCGACGACCCCCTGCTGCTGGCCTACCTCTATGATTCTTCCAACGGCGACCCCGCCAGCACCGCCCGGCGCTACGGCGCGGGTGACTGGAGCGATGACCCCACGGCACGGGCGCAGGTGGCTCAAACCCTCTGGGAAACCTTGCGAAAGCGCATCGGGGACAATCCACAGCTCGAGTGGCTATACCACCAAATCGAGAAGCCGCTCTCGGCGGTGCTGGCCCGCATGGAGTTTGCTGGGGTGGCCCTGGATGCGGCCTACCTGAGCGAAATCTCTGAGGAGTTGGGCCAAGAAGCCAGCTACCTCGAGGCCGAGATTCACCGTCTGGCCGGGCATAGCTTCAATCTAAGCTCGCGTGACCAGCTCGAGAAGGTGCTCTATGACGAGTTGGGGCTGGGAGGCTCGGGCAAAAAGACCACTACCGGCAAGCGTTCTACGGCAGCCAGCGTGCTCGAGGAATTGCGGCCCGATCACGCCATCGTGGACAAAATTTTGCAGTACCGCGAGCTGACCAAGCTCAAAAACACCTATCTAGACCCTCTGCCCAAACTCATCCACCCCCGCACGGGTCGCCTCCACACCCGCTTCAACCAGACCGTTGCTGCTACCGGGCGGCTTTCCAGCAGTGATCCCGGCCTGCAAAATATCCCCGTGCGCACCGAAATTGGCCGCCGGATTCGCAAAGGTTTCGTGGCAGCCCCTGGTATGAGGCTGGTGTCGGCGGACTACTCGCAAATCGAACTGCGGTTGTTGGCGCATATGTCGGGCGATGAAAACCTCAAGCAAGTTTTTCTCGAGGGAGCCGACATCCACACCCAAACGGCGGCCTGGATGTTTGGCCTGAAGCCCCAGGAGGTCAAGACCGACCAGCGCCGGGCCGCGAAAACCATCAATTTCGGGGTGCTCTACGGAATGTCGGCCCATCGCCTCTCAAACGAGCTGAGCATCCCCTATCCCGAGGCCAGCGAGTTTATCGAGCGCTACTTCGCGGGTTATCCCAGGGTCAAAGCCTGGATTGAGACCACCCTCCAGCAGGGCCGCGAAAAAGGCTACGTGGAGACCCTTTTTGGCCGCAAGCGTTTCGTGAGTGACCTCAACAGCCGGATGAAAAACGTTCGCGAGGCTGCCGAGCGGATGGCCTTCAATATGCCCGTGCAGGGCACGGCAGCCGACTTGATCAAGCTGGCCATGGTTCAGGTGCAGCCCAGGCTCGAGCCCCTGGGGGCGCATCTGGTGCTCCAGGTTCACGACGAGTTGGTGCTCGAGGCTCCGCAGGCCACAGCCGATGAAGCCGCACAAATCCTCTGCGAGACCATGAAAAACGCCTGGAAGTTTGACGTGCCGTTGGAAGTTGGGGTGGGCATCGGGGAAAACTGGCTCGAGGCTAAATAGGGGGCAGAGGGCAAAATGCCAAAGAGCCTTAAAGCTACACCAGGACAGCCTAATTGCTTTATCAAGAAATGTTGTCTGGGGCGTAAGGTTGGGAGGGGGATAGGGTTTAGCCAAGGGACTGCGGCCTATTGAGCTAGGGTTGGTGCGGTAGACTCTTGCTTATGCAATTGGTATTGGTGGGCGTGGGCAAAATGGGCAAGAGCATCCTCGAGGGTATCCTGCGGGCGGGGATCATACCTAAGGAAGAAATTGGTGTCTACGACATGCCACAGCGAGCTGTGGAGGTTGCCCAGGACTACGGGGTGAGACCCTCGAGGCTCGAGGACTTGCGTCAGGCTGAGCGGGTTTTGATTGGCGTGCAGCCCAAGGATATTGCCGTCCTGGCTTCGCAGATTGCCCATCCCAATACCGGCTATATCTCGATTATGGCCGGGGTTTCTACCGCCGTGCTGAGCAGGCGTTTGGGAACCCGCCGGGTGGTGCGGGCCATGCCCAACCTGGCCGCCACCATCGGCAAAAGCTCTACCGCCCTGACCGGCCCCCGCGAGGCCGAAGAAGCGGGCGACCTGGAATTTGCCAGAACCCTGTTCGCTACCGTTGGCGATGTGTACGATCTGCCCGAGCGGTTGTTCGATGCCTTCACGGGGATGTCGGCCTCGGCTCCGGCCTATATTGCGGTAGTAGCCGAGGCGCTGGCCGATGGGGGGGTCAAGCAGGGCATCCCCAGGGCCCAAGCCCTGCAACTGGCCGCCGACGTGCTGATTGCCACCGGCGAGTTGCTGCGCAAGAAACATCCTGGGGTGCTCAAGGATGAAGTCTCTAGCCCTGGTGGAACCACAATCTATGGCCTGGCCGCCCTCGAGGCCAGGGGTGTTCGTGCGGCCCTGGTCGAAGCGGTAGAAGCGGCTACCCTGCGCGGTCATCAACTGGGGGCCGAGGAATAGCCCTTCTTTCGCAACCTTGGTCGTGCGGGACGTGAGCTATTTGTATCTAGGCATATGAACTTTTATAGGGCGGCCCTGCGAGTAGGATTGAGGCCATGAAACGCCTGTTGTCGTTCCTGGCTTTTGTGGCTCTGGGTTTCGCCGCCACACCGGCCTATTATCCCAGTGGGGTGGGCTATTCCTGGTCGTACTCCTCGGGTGAGGAACAGACCTTTGCCCGCGAACAGAACGGCCTACTGGTGCTCGAGCATCGCTTTCCCAAGCGCCCAATAGTCGCCGATTTGTTGCGCTACACGCCCGACCAGGGGGTTTTGCTCGAGGGGCTCATCATCGGGAAAGCCGTTCAGCGCTATACCCCCGCGCTACAACTCTATCCACCCCCACCGCTGGCAGTAGGACAGCGCTGGGGTGGCAAAAGCACCTTGGGTGGCCAGACTGTAGCCCTGCTGGGCGAGGTCAACCGTATCGAAGGGGTGAGTGTGCCGGCCGGGCGTTTCAATGCCTACGTGCTGCGCACTTCCACCGTTACCGGCGAGGGGGGCAGCGTGGTGGTAGACATTTATTACGTCCCTGGCGTGGGAATCGTGCGCTATGGTACGCCCGACGGGGGGACGATTGATCTGGTCAAGTTCAGCGCACCCAAGTAGGAGCACAGAGCCAAAGACCGTCGAACGACTAACGTCGAAAACCAAAGACTAAAGACAAAATACGCAGGGCCTTAAAGCTACACCCAGACGGTATAATTGCCCTATCAAGAAACACCATCTGGGACGCATTTTGTGTTTTCAGGTTTTTGACTTTAAGCCTTCAGCGGTTGATGTTCGACGGTTAGCTTTCGGCGTTGGGCGTTTAGCGTTTTACCCTCTGCCCTCTGCTTTTCAGTAAACTCTCCTCATGGAACTCCAGACGGTTCGCCTCGAGAAACCCGATAACCTCAACGTAATCCTGGGCCAGTCACACTTCATCGCTACCGTCGAGGACTTGCACGAGGCGATGGTGCGGGCGGTTCCGGGCATCAAGTTCGGCTTGGCCTTCTGCGAGGCTTCGGGCAAGCGGCTGATTCGCAAGACTGGGACGGCCCCCGAGTTGATTGATTTGGCCGTCAAGAATGCTCAGGCTATCGGGGCGGGACACTCCTTCATCATCGTGCTGGGCGATGGATTCTTTCCCATCAACGTGCTGCACGCGGTCAAGGCTTGCCCGGAGGTGGTGCGGATTTTCGCGGCTACAGCCAATCCGCTGAGTGTCATCGTGAGCGAGCAGGACGACCAGCGCGGCATTTTGGGCGTGATGGACGGGCACAAACCGCTGGGGGTCGAAGACGAGGAGGAAGTCGCCTGGCGCAGGGGTTTGCTGCGGCAGTTTGGGTACAAGCTGGGTTAGTTCAAAAGGTGTTTTTGGAGAGAGTTAGAATCCTGACTCAAGATTTCTGAAGCTCTTCGCTTTATCTGCTCGAGAAGATAATTGGAGGTTGGTTTGGGCTGTGTATCTATTGGATTTTCAGGTTGAATACCAAAGTTCTCGAGTTTCTCAAACACGGGTTTCATGGCTGCTTCCGGGTTACGGAAAAATGCGGTGCCGCGAATACGTACAAAGTGCCAGCCCAACCGCTCGAGGATGGCCTGACGTTCCATATCGCTAGGAAGTTGATCAAGGGTATGATAGCGATTTCCATCACACTCCACAGCCAATCGCCTACCGCCACCCTCGACTACCAAATCAATCCGGTATTTACCAACTTTCCACTGAGGCGTGACTTTATATCCAGCCAATTTCAGACGCATTAAGACTTGTCGCTCGAATTCGGATTCGGTTTGAGCAGCCTCAGGCAGGATTCCATCTTGATTTAGAGCATATTCAATCAAGCGGCGACGCAAATCTCCAGGTTTCAGGTCAGTTTGGGGATTGAGTGAATATACTACCCACAACTGGTCTCGAGCACGACTAGCGGCCACGTTGTAGCGCTGTTTGAAGTTATCACGATCAAGCAAGGGAAGAGGCCCCTCCTTGGAGCTATCTACCAGTGAAAGAAACACTACGTCCCGCTCATCCCCTTGAAAATGGGGTGCAGTGCCACACAAGATACGATGATCTGTGTAAACGTTAGCAGAAAGCCTGTACTGCGCCCTTAGATTGAGACCACCAACATCCCTTTCTTAGTCAGTCCCCTC
>JADMIM010000223.1 GCA_015478585.1 Thermaceae bacterium
GGCTACAGGAGCCACATCATTCTGTAGTCCCTCGTCTGCATTCTGCCCATCATTCCGTGGCCTGCCCGGTCCACGACTCGCTCCCAAACCAGTATATGGAGACTCCGAAGGCTGCCCGTCTTTTCGTGGCCTGCCCGGTCCACGACCCACCCTTGAACCACTAAATGGAGACATCGGAGGCAGCCCGTCTTTTCGTGGCCTACCCACTGGTCGGCGCTCTATCCCATTTTTAGGAGTCCCAGAACCCGGCGTCTGGTTGGCCTGTGTTGGAGCTTGCGTAGTCCCAGGCGTCGATGGAGATATTGGTTGTGCGGTATTCTGCTGGGACGCTTGTGCTTGAGGTGCAGAGGGAACAGAGGCCGTTTTCCATAACGTTGGGGTCACGGCCGCGGGACGAGGTGGTTGAGGCCTAGGCTTGGAACCGCTAGGTAAGATAGCAAGTAAAGTTTTGGCAAACCGTGTTCTATCCATTTTAAACCCCAGTTTCTCAATCATTTCACACAACTCAAGGTAACTCGGGTTGCCTTCCAACATGTCCCGGATTTGTCGTGCCAAGATTTTCTTCCCAGCATTCTCTGGGATCTCATTGAGAACAGTCGCGGCTGTTATTGCGATGGCGTCTCTCTTATCTGTGGGCCATGTCGAACCTTGCTGAGATGGTGGCAGAATTGCAGCACGGCCTGTGACCTGTGATGCCGCAGCCGGTGTCTGTTGGCTGTTATTGACTGGCTTTGTGCTAGCCGCCGCATTATTGACAACAGCTGGCGTTCCGGTACTAGAGGAAGCCCTCCGGGGTGGTTGGGTAGTGGATGCTACTCCGGGGGTGTTCGTGGTGGATTTATTATTCCCTTGCGATCCAACCATACCCGGCTTGCCAGGTGTCACCAGAGCAGGCTCTTGTGCAGCAGGTATCGTGGTAGAAGCTGCAGCGGTCGCCGCCGCGGTAGCTGCCGCGGTCGCTTCTGCCACCTTAGCCTCAGCCTCTGCAAGTTCAGCGGCTGCGCGCTCAGCTAACGCTTTCCTTGACCTGCTACGCCGCTTTGCCCTCCTCCTAGCATTGATAGCCTCTTTAGTCACGGGCTTAGCCTGTGTTGATGGCGACTCCGAACTACCCGGACTTTGCAGAGCTGCTTTTTTCCCCTTTGATGAGGAGGACGGTGCAGGTGCAGATGTAGGTGCAGGTACTGGTGCAACAGCAGCAGCAGCCTTAGGTGCTGCTGCTGGC
>JADMIM010000147.1 GCA_015478585.1 Thermaceae bacterium
GGCTATAGCCGCAGGTAAGACCAAATACGCCCCCCCGGCCGGGATTCCCGAACTGCGCGAGGCTATTTCACAGAAGTTCAAGCGCGAGAACGGCCTGGATATCCCTGCCGACCAGACCGTAGTCACGGTAGGCGGCAAGCAGGCCCTGTTCAACTTGTTCCAAGCCATCCTCGACCCCGGTGACGAAGTAATCGTGGTGGGACCGTACTGGGTGTCTTATCCCGAGATGGCCCGTTTTGCCGAGGGTGTGCCGGTGGAAGTGCTGACTGGCCCGGAGGCGGGTTTCGTGCCCGATCCTGCCGAAATCGAAAAGAGAGTTACGCCCCGCACCAAGGCTATCGTGCTCAACTCGCCGGGCAACCCTACCGGCGCGGTATATCCCCAGGAAGTGCTAAGCGCGATTGCCGAAATCGCCCGCAAGCACGATTTCTACGTGATTTCCGACGAGATTTACGAGCATCTGATTTATGAAGGCCAACACTTTTCGCCCGCCCATATTGCCCCCGAGCGCACCATCACCGTCAATGGTGCGGCTAAGGCCTATGCCATGACCGGCTGGCGCATCGGCTACGCTGGTGGCCCCAAGGACGTAATCAAGGGCATCACCGATGTCTCGAGCCAGTCCACTACCAGCCCCGACACCATCGCCCAGTGGGCTATGGTCGAGGCCCTCAACAACACCGAAGCCTCGGGCGAGTTTATCGCTATGGCTCGAGAAGCCTATCAAGGCCGCAGGGACATTATTGTGGAGGGTCTGAACAAGCTGGGCTTGCCCACGCCCAGGGTCAATGGAGCCTTCTATGTGCTCTGTGACGTATCCAAGATTGACCCCAACGAGGTAAAAGCCGCCGAGCGTTTGCTCACCCAGGCTAGGGTGGCGGTGGTTCCCGGCACCGACTTTGCTGCGCCACACCACGTCCGCTTTAGCTATGCCACCAGCGAGGAAAACATCCGTAAGGCTTTGGAGAGAATCGCTTCTATCCTCTAGAGCGGTGGTCGGAAAGAATCCTGGGAGAGCCTGAGGGTATTCACTGGGCTAGTCTGATAGAGAACCGCGATGGTTTAAGGGGCTCTTTCAGAGAGAAGTGATATTTGCACCAGCGATTAATGCTCATGCTAAAATCGCTCTCGAGTTATGCGCCCGTAGCTCAGTTTGGATAGAGCGAAGGTTTCCTAAACCTTAGGTCGCAAGTTCGAGTCTTGCCGGGCGCACCATCACAGACGAGAAAATCCGAGGAGTCCTACCCTGGATTTCGCATTTTGATGTAACCCGGTACGGTGTCAGGCGGTGGCCCTGGTCTGGGCGGGCAGGACAGGGGCCGGGATGTCGTGGACGAGGGGGCGTGGGTTTCGGCGATCTTCTTCAAGACATGGGCGTATACCTGCATGGTCACGGCGGGGGAGGCGTGGAGACCACCTCCACCGGGATGCGCAGCCCATACACGCCCAACAGCCAGTTCGAGGCGCAGGTGTGCTGTAGGTCGTGGATTCGCACAAGGGGGAAGTCCGGGTCGGCGGGTTGGGGCTTAAGCTTCTTGATCTTGGGTTTTCTCTTGGCCTGGTAGTGCTTTTTGTTGGGCGGTTCGTCTCCCCGCAGGCGGGCCACAACCCGGTCTAGGGTTTGCAGTGGGGTATCGGTATACGGGGTTGCCCAGCTCGTCCACGAGTAGGAAGCCGCTGTCCTGGTAGGCTTCTTTGGCCCTGCCCCGCTCCCGCTCGAGCCGGGAATACCAGTCCTCGATGGCTTTGACCCCGCTTGGGGAGAGGGGTACGGTGCGAACCGCTGTCTTGGTTTTGGGAGAGTGAATGGTCGAGCCTCGCGTCTCTCGGACGTGGATAACCCCTTTCTTCAAGTCCACGTCGCGCTCCCGGCGCAGGGCCAGCAACTCGCCCTGGCGTAGCCCGGTAGCTAGGGCTAGGTAAAGCGTGAAATAATGCCGCTCCTTGTAGGCTTCGTACAGTAGCGCGGCCTGTTGTTCGGGCTCGAGGGCGATGCCTACGGCCTCGATAGGCGGCGCTTTGACCTCCTGCCCTTCGGCTACGTTACGGGGCACAATCTCGAGGCTCAGAGCATCTTGCAAGACCGCGTGAACCCGCTCGCGGATGTGGCGCTGGGTGTGGGTCGCTAACACCTTCTTGCGCTTCTTGGTCTGGTACTAGCTCAGCCCCTCGAGCATGGCCCGGACGTGGGCGGGTTTGAGTTCGGTGAGGCGCTTCTTGCCGATGTAGGCGAAGGCGTACTTGAGTTCGCGCCGGTAAGCCTCGATGGTCGCGGGCTTCACGCTGCGGCCTTGGCGCGTAAGCCACTGCTCGGCGAACTCCTCGAAGGTCAGGCTCGAGGGTTCGTTCAGCAGACCCCGCGCGTACTGGATTTGAAGCTCCTTGGCCCGCGTGAGGCAGTCGTCCTCCGTCCGGGCCGAGACCCGCTTCCGCAGTAGGGAGCCGCCCGGCTTGTGGCCGAGCGTGAGCCAATGAGACGGGGGCTATCCAAATCGCTTGGGGCAATAATAGAGTGAAGTTAGTATGAGACCGCTTCTATTCCTGGTGATTGTGTTGTTACTTGCGGCTTGTAACCAGCCCCAGAAACCCGGACAGAACAATCCGGTAACGGTGGAGGTGACGATTCAGGTTGCCTGGCCCGCCGCCGCTCAATACCAAAGCTTAGTGGTCAGCGCGACGCTGGCAGGCGGGGGGCAAAGCTCCACGCCCCTGACATTGAACCGCCCGAACCCGAGCGGGAAGCTCAACGCCCCGGTGGGGGATGAGCTGTTTACGGTGAAGGTTTACGACGCGGCCAACGGCACGGGTAATCTCGTAGCCCAGACTTTGGTGCGCCAGACCGTCGGCGGCGGGCAGAGCAACGTGCTCAGCCTCAGCTTTGCTTCGCCCTCGATACCGGTAGATCATGTGGACGTTAGCCTAGCGGCTTCCTCGCTGGCTCCCGGTCAGACCACAACCGCGACCGCGACGGCCCGCGATGCTAACGGCAACGCCTTAGTGGGATCGACTTTCACTTGGGCCTCGAGTGCTACTGCGGTTGCCACGGTGGACTCGAGCGGGAGTGTTAGGGCCGTGGCGCTCGGCTCAGCGAACATCAGTGCCACCGAGACCACCAGCGGCAAAGCGGGCAGCGCCACCCTGACCGTGAGCACGACCCCCGCGCCGCCCTCACCACCTACACCGCCCGCGCCCTCTTCGATAGCCCGAGTCGAAGTGGGGCCAGCCAGCGGAACCTTACCTCAAGGGGCCAAGAGCCAGCTTCTCGCTAAGGCTTTCGATGCCCAGAACAACGAGGTTCCCACGACCTTTTCATGGGTAAGTAGCAATCCCTCGGTGCTGGGGGTTAGCTCGAGCGGTCAGGTGTCGGCCCAAAGCCAGGGCAGTTCCACTGTCATCGTTTCGGCGGGCGGCAAAAGCGCTACCGCGACCCTCTCGGTGGGGGCCGCCAGCACCGCACAACCTTCAGCTTCTTGGAGTGCGCTCGAGCCAACGAGCTACCCGGCGGTTGATGATCTGGTAGTCGCGGCCGACGGAACACAGTACGCGAGCGTCGAACCACCTTCCAGCCTGTATAGGCGCAGCGGCGGCAACTCATGGACTCCCGTTTATGCGGATTATGCGGGAGCCCCATGGGCCTATAGTATCCAGCTCACGGCAGACCCGACCACCTCAAACAAGCTCTGGGCATGGTCAGCCTCCCAACAATCCCTTTACCTCTCGACCAACGGGGGGCTTTCATGGGTTCTCGCGGTTTCCGGGCCGAGCCTGGGAAGGGTGTACTATCACCCACTGAACTCGAGCGTACTCTACGCGGGGGGCTACCGCTCGGGCGACGGGGGAGTGAGTTGGAGGTATGTCTCCTCCTCGAGCATCTTTCTTTGGTCGCCCACCGACCCTCAAACCTTGTTCGACTTTGACCCTTGGACAAGCTCTGGGCGCAAGAGCACCAATGGGGGAACGAGCTGGAATACCCTGACGCTGCCAACAAGCGGTTATACGGATGTTAAGGTAGCTGGTGACGGTACGCTGTACCTTCTCGGTAACGCCGCGCTGTATGCCTCGACCGACCAAGGTGCGAGCTGGTCGACGCGCTATACCGGAAGCGCGCTTGGGGGCACTAGCTATCTCCTCATTTCACCGGCTAATCCCAACCGCCTTTACGCCTACAGATCCTACACGGTGGGCTGGGCGTTCAGCACTAACGGCGGCACCACTTGGAGCACTGCCACGCTGCCGTTCTCTGTCGGAAACGTCTCGCCCGACCCCGCCAGCCCCGGTGTGCTTTACGCTACCGGGTTTGACCCGGCCACCGGCAAATACGTCATTTACCGCTCAGCGAACGACGGAGCAACCTGGCAGGACACCGGGGTGCGGTTGAGCTACAACTTCCCTCCGTTCAACGTGCGAAACATCGGCGGGATCACTTACCTCGCTACCGTTGAGGGTTTATGGGCCTCTGCCGATGGGCAGAACTGGAGCCGTTCAAACCAGAACCGGGGCCTTGTCTCCTGGGCTTACTCCGGGGCTGATCGTACTTCGGTCAACCGGGTTCTCGCGTTGCCTTATTCGAGCAGTGACGGGGGGCAAAGCTGGGCAGCGCTGTCTTCCAATCTGCCCACGGGGACGTTGTACCAGTCGGGGTTGACGGCCTCGAGGTGGTGGCTGGCGGGGGTCGGCGGGGATGTGTTCCTCTCGAGCGACAACCTCGCCACGATCCCCTGGGTAAGGCGGATACCCTATCAGCAGTTTGGGAGCGTCCTCCTCGCTCCCAGCCCCAGGAACGACCAACTGGTTTACGCCGGGGGAAGTGGCGGGGTCTATAAGAGCACGGACGGCGGGGCCACCTGGAACGCGGCCTTTGGCGGGCTCCAGCACGCCACTGTCAGCGCCATAGTTGTTAACCCCGCCAACGACCAGATGGTCTTCGTGGCGACTGGACATGCCGGGGTCTACAAGAGCACCGACGGGGCGGCCTCCTGGCAAGCCGCGAATCGGGGGCTGGGGAATCTCGAGACATCCTCGCTGTGTCTGGCGGCGGATAACTCAACGTTGGTGGCAGGCACGAACGACGGCGGGGTGTACGTCTCGCTCGACCTGGGCGGAACCTGGGGCTGGAGCAGCAGCGTCGGCAGTTACTCGGTGAACGGCGTGGCCTGCGATCCGAGCGACCCCAACGTGATTTATGCCGCTACCACCGGAGGGGTTTACAAGAGCGTGGACAAGGGCTCGAGCTGGACGCAGGCCAGCGTTGGGCTCACCACGCCCTATGACCAGAAAGTTTGGGTGAGCCCAGATGGGCAGACCCTGTACCTGCAAACCCAAGACCAGGGGGTGTTCAAAGGCCAACCCAGCGCGAGTGGCGGGGCTGGCTTCAGGACGCAATCGGTGAAGAGGTGGCTCGAGCTGCGGCAGCCTATCCAAAAATAAGAGGGGAAGTCGGCTCAGGCGGCCTCTGGGGGGGTGCTCTCGTACTCGACCACCGGCTTGACCCGCACGAAAGATACTTTGATGCGCCTCGCCAACTCGTTCTGGCTCATCTCGAGCGGCTTCAGGAACTCCTCGAGGAGCATCTCGCCGGGGTGGGTTGGGGGTCTATTGGTGGGAACTCGCAACATGGTTTACCCCGTTTATTTCAGTGATAATCGATGATTTCTACGTCCTCGGCTCCCTGCGCCGTCTAGCTGAAGCAAACCTGGTACTGGTTGTTGATGCGGATGGCGTGCTGGCCCTTGCGGTTTTCCTCGAGGGGGTGAAGGCGGTTGCCGGGGGCGACCTGAGACGGCCTAGTTGATCTGGTCTAGCTTCCGCTGGGCGACCCTCCAGAGCTTCGAGGGGAGGGCAGCTCGAGCGGCCTTGCTGCCTACACCGTTGAAGATGTCCTCGGTGGCCTGGTCGCGGAAGGAGACGATCACCCCTTCAATGGTATAACGTAGACCGTTATAGTCATCTATAGAATCGAATAGACTTCGATTCCGTATTTATGCCATCAGGGACAGCCTCGAGTCGTGACGTAACCGTGGTATAAAGTCAATGAAG
>JADMIM010000148.1 GCA_015478585.1 Thermaceae bacterium
CTGACCAGTTGGGCCGTGATGTGTGGTCGCGGGTGGTTCATGGTGCGGCGATTAGCCTGCGGGTGGGGTTTTTGGTGGTGCTGCTTTCGGCGGCGGTGGGGGTGGTGGTAGGACTGCTGGCCGGGAGCCTAGGCGGAGTGGCCGATAACGTTCTGATGCGCCTGACTGACATCTTTTTTGCCTTTCCTTCGCTGATCCTGGCGATGGCGATTGCGGCGGCGCTAGGGCCGAACCTCAACAACACCATCCTGGCGGTAGCGGCAGTGAGCTGGCCGGTCTATGCCCGGTTGGTACGAGCACAGGCTCTGGCTTTGCGAGAGCGAGAGTTTGTGGAGGCAGCGCGGGCGTTGGGAGCGGGTACGCCTCGAGTGCTGTGGTGGCACATTTTGCCCAACTCCCTGACCCCGGTCATGGTACAGGCCAGCTTTGATGTGGGAGGCGCGATTCTCACCGCTGCCGGGCTTTCCTTTGTGGGTTTTGGAGCTCAACCGCCCACGCCTGAGTGGGGGGCCATGGTCTCAGAGGCCAGAAACTATATAGATGTGGCGTTTTGGGCTTCGGTATCGCCTGCTGTCGCCATTTTGCTGACCGTGTTGGCGTTCAACCTGCTGGGGGACGCGCTGCGCGACGTGCTAGATCCCAGAGGGCGGGACTAGATTCTTGTCTGGGATAGCGAAATTGAGACATTGAAAAATGCTGTCCAGGACGAAGAGCCAAGACAATCGAGTTTTTGTAGGGGCCGCTCTCGATTACGCGAGGTCGCGGTAGTCTTCTGGGGGAGAACCCTATGTCGCAAAAATTGTGGACGGATGTAGACCGCTATCTCGCCGACTTGCTGGTGCCCTCCGACTCCCTGCTGGACGCGGCCCTCGCGGCTAACGCTGAGGCTGGTCTACCGCCCATTGATGTGACTCCCAACCAGGGCAAGCTACTGCACTTGCTGGTCCGGCTGATGGGGGCACGGCGCATCCTCGAGATTGGTACCCTGGGCGGTTACAGCACCATCTGGTTGGCACGAGCCCTGCCCGAAGGAGGTCGGTTGGTGACACTCGAGTTCAACCCCAAACACGCCGAGGTGGCGCGGGCCAATCTGGCTCGAGCCGGGCTTTCGGAAACTGTAGAAGTGCGTCAGGGTGCGGCGCTGGACATTTTGCCTCAGCTCGTCGGCCCTTTCGACCTGATTTTTATTGATGCCGACAGGCCCAACCACCCGCATTACCTCGAGTGGGCGCTCAAGCTCTCGCGGCCCGGAACCCTGATCGTTGGCGATAACGTGGTGCGCAATGGGGAAGTAGCCAACGCCCAAAGCTCCGACCCCGGCCTGCGGGGTGTGCGGCGTTTCCTCGAGCGAATGGCTGCCGAACCCCGGCTGAGTGCAACCGCGATTCAGACGGTAGGTAGCAAGGGCTACGACGGCTTCGCGCTGGCACTGGTGCTCTAAAAGCCCGCCTTCATCCGCCATCCTTTATCCTAAAGGATGTGGCAGACCAAAACCTTTCCACCAGCGACTGGGCGGTGCTGGCCTTTCTCACCGAAGGCGAGGCGCACGGCTTCCGGCTGGCTGGGGTGTTTGGGCCGGAAGGCGAGCTGGGGCAAATCTGGAAGATTCAGCGTCCGCAGGTCTACCGGGCACTGGAATATCTGGCCGCCGAAAACCTGATTAGGCCCACCCGGCAAGAAGAGGGTGATGCTGGGCCACCGCGCACGCTGTATACGGTGACGGCGGCGGGCCAGGTGGCGGTGCGAGAGTGGCTACGGACTCCAGTAGCCCATTTGCGCGAGGGACGCTCGGAGTTGCTCTTGAAGTTGGCTTTTTTGGCCCGCTCCGGCGCAAGCCCTCGGCTTTTGCTCAAGGCCCAGAAAAAAGTCTTTGCTGCGGTGCTGGAGAGCCTCGAGGCCCGGCTCGAGGTCTCGGCGGACATCGAGCGCATGGTGCTCTTGTGGCGGGTGGAAAACGCCCGTTCGGCGCTCAACTTTATCCAGCAACTGCTCTGAAATCCGGTTGCATACCGACAATGTGACTGATATAGTTACGTTGTTACTACCAAATAGTCTCAGCGTAACTATGCCAAAAGGAAGAAAGCCATGAAACAGCTCGTATTTGCGGTCATAACCCTCTTTGCTGTGGCTCAAGCCCAGGAGGTGCGGGTAGCAGTGGCAGCCAACTTGCAGCCAACCTTCAACGACTTGATTCGGGTCTTCAACTCGGTCAATCCCGGCATCAAAGTCACCCCCATCTTTGGATCGTCGGGGGCTTTTACCCAGCAGATTGCCCAGGGTGCGCCCTTCGATATTTTTATGGCCGCCGATGTGTCCTTCCCGCGGGATCTCGAGCGGCGTGCACTGATCGAAGCTGGAACCCTCAAGACCTACGCCATCGGCAAGCTGGTGCTCTACGTGCCCAAGCGGGTGGGCCTGAGGCCCAACAGCCTGAATATCCTGAGCGCGGCCAAAATCGGCAAAATCATCATCGCCGATCCTAAAATCGCGCCTTATGGTCGGGCTGCGGTGCAAGCCATGACCAAGGCTGGGCTATATGAGGTGGTAAAGGGCAAAATTGCCCAGGGCCAGAACATCTCGCAAGTTGCCCAGCTTACCCTGGCGAGCGGCGATGCGGGGTTTATGGCCTACTCCTCGGTGTTCACCCCCGAGTTCAAGGCCCAGGGTTCGTACTTTATCGTTCCGCAGCGCCTATACGACCCTCTCGAGCAAGCCTATGTAATGCTCAAGGGCAGAAATCGCCCCGAGGTAAAAGCCGTCTACGACTTCCTCAGCAGCCCTTTGGCCCAAAAGGTGTACCGGGCTTGGGGATATGAGCTGCCAAGCGGTTAACCCTTGATGGTCAACTACTCACCGCTGTGGCGCTCAAAGGTAAATATCCCTATGCTCGAGTCCCTGCTGCTCACCCTGCGTCTGGCCCTGCTGGCTTCTCTGACCCTGCTTTTGCTGGCCGGGCCGCTGGCTTGGCTGCTGGCCTGGCGCGAGTTTCGCGGGCGCGGGTTGCTCGAGACGGTGCTTCTCTTGCCACTGGTGTTGCCACCGACCGTGTTGGGGTTTTATCTCTTGCTCCTGTTGGGCAAAAATGGCCCTTTGAGTCACTGGTTTGGCCTGACCCTGGCCTTTACCTTTACCGGCATCCTGATTGGCTCGGTGGTTTTCAACCTCCCCACAGCGATTTCCAACTACCGCGAGGCCTTTAGAAGCATTGACCCCGACCTTATCGCTACCGCCCGCACCCTGGGCGCAGGGCGTGCGCGGGTACTACGCGAGGTCATCCTGCCGCTGGCGGCTCCGGGTTTGTTCTCAGGTACCTTGCTGGTGTTTGCTCAGGTGCTGGGCGAGTTTGGCGTGGTGCTGATGATTGGCGGTAGCATTCCCGGTCAGACCCAGGTGCTCTCGATATATATCTATCAACTTACCGAAGCGCTACAACTGCGCGAGGCTAACCAGGCCGCGCTGCTGATGCTGGGGCTGGCCTTCGGGCTGCTATACTCAATCCGCCGTTTGGAGGCCCGTTGGAAGTCTCGCCGGGGGGTCAACTGAACGAGAATAGGGCTTTAGCCCAAGATGAGATGCCTTTGCTCGAGATTGCTTACCGTCTTCACCACCCCATCAAACTCCAGATCGCTCTCAGCGTCAGGAGTTTCACGGTTTTGTTGGGGGAAAGTGGGGTAGGGAAGACCAGCTTGCTCAAGGCGCTGGCGGGGCTTTTGCCTGCCGAGGGTCAACCCTTTGCCGGACTCCCGCCGGAGGCGCGTCCGGTGGGTTATCTACCCCAGCATTTTGCTCTTTTCCCGCACCTGAGCGCCCTGGGCAACGTGGCCTTTCCGCTGGATCAGCTCCCCAAGACCGCGCGCCGGGCGAAAGCCATGGAGTTTCTCGAGCTGATGGGTATTCCCGAACTTGCTGGGCGATACCCAAAGGAGATGTCGGGAGGGCAGCAGCAGCGGGTAGCACTGGCCAGGGCTTTAGCCAGAGACCCCCAGTTGCTACTCCTCGACGAGCCGACCAGTGCGCTCGACGGGGCGACGCGCGAAGAAGTGTTCGGCGAGGTGTTGGAGCGGCTGCGCCGCCTGAATATTCCTACCCTGGCGGCCTCGCATGATGTCTGGCTGGCCCAAAGGGCCGACTGGGTGGGGGTGCTGAGTTCGTCCGGCCTGGTGCAGCAAGATATCTCCCAGACGGTGTTCGCGCATCCAGCGACCCCAGAGATTGCTCGAGTGGTGGGCTTGCGCAACTTGTTTGAGGCTCGAGTGGTGGGTTTGGATAGCGAGTTGGTTCATCTTCAGACTGCCACCACCGCGCTCAAAGCCCTGCGGCGGCCCTGGGTGCAGTTGGGACAGAAGGTGGTGGTAGGCATCCGACCCGAAGACGTGAGTCTGGGCCAGATGGATGCCGAGAACGGCCTTTCTGGGACGCTGGTTTCACTCCAGGCGGAGGGTCTAGCCTTCAGGGGCTATTTTTCAGGTGCGATGAAACTGGAGTTTGTCCTTTCCAGGACGGCCCAAGACCGGCTCGGTTTGCAGATAGGGCAGGGGCTCGAGGTGGCCCTGGGGCTGCGCTACCTGCACTTGATGCCCACCTAGCCCTGCTTGGGTTCGCTCTTGGCCTCTTCGGGCTTTTTGTCGTCGTCGCTGTCCATCCCCTTGCGAAACTCCCGTGCCGACTGACCCAATCCTTTGGCTAGCTCGGGTAGCTTGCGTGCCCCAAATAGCAATAGCACGATCACCAAGATGATGATGAGTTCTGCTGGGCCAAGTCCAAACATAGTTGCCTCCTGTGATACCGGCTTCACAAAGATAGTATTCAAAGCTTTCTAGGGGTTCATCTTTGTGAAGCCTAGTTAACTCCCATCAGTCGGGTTAGATAGCCACCGTTCGGTGACTATCTAACCGAACTTGGTATGAACCCTTGCTGAGCTCGAGTATACGCTCCTTATCGCAGCCTGCTGTATTTCTGCCGCCAATCCTAAGTGAAGCGGTGGGTGGGCGCCTGACCCTGTGGATCCAAGCACTCCTAAATCTGAATAGTTGCGCGGGTACTTATCGCGGTTTTTGCAAGAAGGCTAGTGATGCAAACCGTTCTACTTTGGCATCAAGCGGAAGATGGTGCCATCATCGGTGGAGATGTAAATAAACCCATCCGGCCCCTGAACAATATCGCGCAGGCGTGTGCCCTTGCTTTGATAGTCCAGCAAGATTTCCTCTGTGCTCACGGTTTGCCCGCTTAGCTCGAGGTGATACAGCCGCCCAGTTTTAAGGGTGACAAAGAACAGGCTGCCCTGCCAGGCTGGGAAGGCGCTCCCGGTATAGAAAATCAGGTCGCTGGGAGCGATGCTATCGCCGTCACCTCCGGAATATTCCCGGATGGCAGGCTGATAGTTGCTGGCAGTCAGGTTGGGGCCAGTGCAGGGATAGGTGGTGTTGTCGGGTACGCTGGTCACGGGAACCCCGTAGGCTTCGGTGCCCGAGCACAGCGGCCAGCCATAGTTTTTACCCACTTTGATGACATTGAGTTCGTCACGGGTCAGGGGACCGTGTTCGGTAGACCACAAAACCCCGGTATTGGGCTGGAAAGCCAGACCCTGAGGGTTGCGGTGGCCGAAAGTCCAGATAGCCCGGCTCGAGCCGCTCAGGCGGTTGTAAAAGGGATTGTCCGAGGGAATGCTGCCGTCGGGGTTGATGCGGAAGATTTTGCCTGCCATGATGCTCAAATCCTGGGCGTTGCTGCCGGTGTTGTTATCTCCCATGCCCACATACAACTTGCCATCTGGCCCGTATATCACCCGGCAGCCGTTGTGGTGGGGGCCGCCTCCCATCTCCAGCAGCACCTGCTCGTTGGTTAGACTGTTGCCAGAAAGCGTGAAGCTCGAGAGGCGGTCGTGGAAGTTGTTGGCATCGCCATAGGAATAGCAGATATACACCTTGTTGTTGCTGGCAAAAGCCGGATCTAGCTCCAGGCCCATCACCCCGGTTTCGTAGCTCTGGGAGATAT
>JADMIM010000149.1 GCA_015478585.1 Thermaceae bacterium
GCTTGGTACTGCGCTATTCCGGTCACGAGGCCACTTTCTCCGACCCTTTGATTGACAACCGCACCAGCAAAAAGCGCTACCGCCTCGACCATCTGCTCAAAGACCAGAAGCCCGGAGTCGTGGAGTCGGTGGCAAAAAATATGGGCCTGACGGATGCCGATTTATCAGTTTTATCAGTCCTGGTCGCGGCCATCATGCGCGAGCCGGAACGGGCTGCCGAGGCCATGAAAGCCGCCAAAGTGATTGACCCCGCCGATGGCGCGCCCGGCGACTGGACCGCCCCGCGCCCCTTCAACATGATGTTCAAGACTACCGTCGGCCCCGTTGCCGAAGAGGATTCGTATGCCTACTTGCGCCCCGAGACCGCGCAGGGAACCTTTGTCAACTTCAAGAACGTGCTGGATTCGACCAGCAGACGGCTCCCCTTCGGCATTGCCCAGATAGGGAAGAGTTTCCGCAACGAGATTACCCCGCGCAACTTCATCTTTCGGGTGCGGGAACTCGAGCAGATGGAAATCGAGTTCTTCGTCAAGCCGGGGACAGACGAGGAGTGGCATGAGAAGTGGCTCGAGGCTCGGCTCCAGTGGTGGGAAAACCAGGGCATTCCTCGCGAGCAAATCCAGGTCTACGACGTGCCTAAGGACGACCTAGCCCACTACTCCAAGCGCACCTACGACCTGATGTACAACTACCCCACGCTGGGCTTCGAGGAAATCGAGGGTATCGCCAACCGCTCCGACTACGACCTCGGCTCGCACAGCAAAGGCCAGGCTGAGCTGGGGATTCAGGCCAAAGTCGCCGAGAACACCGACTCCACCGCCCGCCTCGCCGTCCAGGACGACGAAACGAAGAAATGGTTGGTGCCTTTCGTCATCGAGCCTGCAGCGGGGGTGGATCGGGGGGTGTTGGCGGTTTTGAGCGAGGCGTACACCAAGGAGGAGCTCGAGAGCGGCGAGGAGCGCGTGGTGCTCAAGCTAAAACCGCACCTGGCCCCAATCAAAGTCGCAGTGATTCCGCTCGCCAAGAACAAGGAGGAAATCACCTCCTATGCGCGGCGGGTCAAGCGCGACCTGCAAGCCTTGGGCTTCGGGCGGGTGCTCTACGAGGACACCGGCAATATCGGCAAGGCGTACCGCCGCCACGACGAGGTGGGCACGCCGTTTTGCGTCACGGTGGATTACGACACCATCGGCAAAAGCCAAGACGGGAGTACGGCGCTCCAGGACACTGTTACCGTGCGCGACCGCGACACCATGAAGCAGGAGCGGATTGCGGTGGGGGAGCTGGCTGAATATTTGATGTCAAGGCTGAAGTAAAGTTCAGTTTGGTCAAATGTTGATCTGCGGCTCGGTGAGGCTTTTCTAGGTACACGACAAAAGCTGGATACATTGGTCTAGGTCGTCATAACTGAGGTGTTTGTGGAGGAGTATCAAAAGATGGAGTTGCGCATCGAAGAACTAAAGGCGGTGGCGAATGGTTTGGCCGATGCTTCGCAAGGTAAAACCATTCCTCACGAACAGGTAATGCGCGAATTACAAGAAGACCGGAAGTGGAATGCCCGCTGACTATGAATGATCGCCAGGAGCGAGGGTACAGCTCAACGCGGCTCGAGCTTCGCAGCCCACATTCGATGCCCTGATGCGTCTGGAGCGAGCAATAGACGAAGCGATAGAACTCATCACGACTTTCCCAGAGGCCGCACCTCAATACCTCGAGTTCGACCGCCCCGACTTTCGCAGCGTTCCCGTCAAAGGGTATCGGCTGATTTAGCTGATTTATATGTTTCTCGAGGACAGGCTGTTGATTATTTCCTTCAAACCGGCTTGAGCGAGTTCTGCGCTGGATTGACATTCAAATTTCTACTGCTGAACTTTCTTCTGAATCTCGTTGACGATGATTTGAGCGATTTCAGAAGTTGAGTTAGCTACGCCAGCTTTTTGCTGATAAACGATCTTACCCAAAAATTCCCCTGTAACTAAATCTATAAGTGAGGCTTCCAGGGAAGTCACCCGTAGCTTACCAGGCAAGCTATTGAACGTCGTTACGGAGTAGGTGTACCGGAATCGAGATTTCAAAGGCCTGACGTTGACGTGTTTGTTTCAACGCTAATAGCGTCTCTTGCTACTGCTTCTGACGCGACATTGAACCCTTGCTTCAAAAGCATAAACTCGAGAGCACTTTGGAGATTTACGGGGTCAGGCCCATCCCGTAAAACAGTAATCGAACCGGTTTTAGCAAGAGATACGTCCTGACGAAAGGCTGAGTCAACAGCGATTGTAGGGGCGCAGGCAGCCAAAACAGAACAGAGAGCGAAGATTAAGACATAAAAGGGCAGTTTCGTGCCGCCAATTCTATGTCCGCCACAGCTATTCCTTTGTCTATTGGGGTATTAGCCCTCGATCACAATCGGCATAATCACTGGGTTGCGCCCTGTATTTTTGGCAATAAACTTCTTCACGGGGTAGTAGATGTCGTCGCGGATGTCCTCGAGGCGCTTTTTCTCCCTCACACCCTTGTAGAGCGCGTCCATCGCCATCTTGCGCACCTCTCCCAAGAGGCGCTCCCCGGCCTTCACGAAGCCCTTGGAAATTACTTCTACCAACGGCTCGCGGCTTACTAGGGCAGTAATAATTACCACACCCTCGGCGGCCATGTGGTTGCGATCCTCGAGAATCTCGTCGGTGATGTCCCCTACGCCCAACCCGTCTACATACAAAGCCCCGTGGGTAACTTTGCCGTCCTTGACGATGTCATTCTGGGTTAGCTTGATCACCTCGCCGTTCTCGGGAATCACGGTTTTCTGGGGCGGGTTGGGCATGGCCTCGGCCAGCCACTTGAAATTGGTCTGGTGGCGCACTTCGCCGTGCCAGGGTAGGAAAAACTTGGGCTTGGCGAGGTTCAGGATGGTTTTGAGTTCTTCCTGGCTGCCGTGGCCCGAGGCGTGGACGCGGTACTGGGGCGGGTGCAGCACCCTGGCTCCCAGGGTATAGAGCTTGTTGATGACGGTGTTTACCGCCTCCTCGTTGCCGGGGATGGGGCTGCTGGACAAAATCACGGTGTCGCCGGGCTGGACGCTCAGCTTGGAGTGAATCCCCGAGGCCATCCGGGCCAGCACCGCCTCAGGCTGGCCTTGCGAGCCGGTGGTAATTACCAGAACCTGCTCCTCGGGCAAATCCTTGATTTCGTCGAGGGTGTAAATCCGGTCTTGGTAGTTCAAGTAGCCCAGTTCGATGGCGATGCGGGCAAACTTGAGCATGCTGCGGCCTTCCACTGCAACCCGGCGATCATATTTTTCTGCGGCGTGAACCACGCTCTGGATGCGGTGGATGTGCGAGGCGAAAGTGGTTACGAAAACCCGTCCCTTAGCCTGTCCGATTACCTTATCGAGTTCTATGGCGACTTCGGACTCGCTGATAGTCCGGCCCGGACGCTCGGCGTTGGTGGAGTCGGCAATCAGGAGGAGCACGCCCTGTTCTCCGGCCTCGGTAATTTTAGCCAGGTGGCTGGTTTTGCCATCTATGGGGTTTTCATCGAGCTTGAAGTCACCGGTATGCACGATGCGTCCGATGGGGGTATGGATGACCATCCCGGAGTTGTCGGGAATCGAATGGGTCATGCGGAAGAGGTCTACCGTGAAGTTTTGCCCGACTTTGATACGCTCGTCGGGCGAGACTTCATGGAAGTTGAACTCACCCATGTTGAGTCCGAACTCCTCGAGTTTCCCCTTTACCAATCCCAGCGTGAGTTTCGCGCCATAAACCGGCACTTTAGGAAGTTGCGGGAAGAGGTAGGCCAGGGCTCCGATGTGGTCTTCGTGGCCGTGGGTGATGACCCAGCCCTTGATGAGTTCCTTGTGCTGGACGAGATAATCAATACGTGGAATGAGTAAGTCTACGCCCAACATATGCTCGTCGGGGAAGGCCAGACCACCGTCGACAATCAGAATCTCGTTCTCGTAGCGAAAGGCGGTGATGTTTTTGCCGATTTCGCCCACGCCGCCCAGGAAGATAATTTCCACGGCTCCGTTGGGCTTGCCAATGGTAATTGGCCCGGTAGGTTTGGGCCGCTGCTGGCGTTTGCGCGGCCCCCGGTTGCTAAAAGGTGGGTTTGAGTTGCCGTTCATGTTTACTCCATTTGTCTAACGTCGAACGCCTTACGTCCAACGAAAAATCTCCATTCAGTTAATTATCTCCTCCCCCCTTGTGGGGGAGGGTGGGGTGAGGGGAGTAGCCGCAGGCGAATACCCTTGACTCGTCCAGCAGTTATGAAATCTACGGTTTTGACCTCCTTGTGGGGGAGGAGCAAAGTCAGTTTTTTCGCGCTGAACATAACAGTTATCGTTTTGCGGGTGGGCGACGAGGAGCAATCAGGCCCTCGAGCTCAGGCCGAATCAAATCTACCCGGCCCTGCTCGTCAATTTTGTTGACCTTGACCTTGAGCCGGTCACCCAGTTTGAACACATCCTCGACCTTCTCTAGGCGCTCTTGGGCCATCTGCGAGATGTGCAAGAGACCGTCCTTGCCGGGCAAAATCTCGATAAAAGCCCCAAAGTTAGTGATGCGCGTGACTTTGCCGTCGTAGATTTCGCCTAGCTTGGCCTCAGCGGTCTGACCCATAATGCGGGCTCGGGCTTCCTCGGCGGCGGCACCGTTGGCTGAGTAGAGGCGGATAGTGCCGTCCTGCTCCACGTCTACTTGCACGCCCAACTCCTCGATGGCCCGGATGTTTTTCCCGCCGGGGCCAATAATTGCCCCGATTTTCTCGGGGTTAATTTTGAGGGTCAGGATGCGCGGGACTTGCGGCTTCATCTCGGCCCGGTGGGTGGGCATTACGGCTTCCATCTTGTCGAGGATGTGCAGCCGAGCTTCCCTGGCCTGCATCAAGGCCGCTCGCATGGTCTGGGCGGCGAGCCCTTTGACCTTGATATCCATTTGCAGCGCGGTCACGCCATCCCGTGTCCCCGTAACCTTGAAATCCATGTCCCCCAGGGCATCCTCGAGGCCCAGAATGTCGGTTAGTACCACCGCCTGCTGGCCTTCTTTAACTAGTCCCATGGCCACGCCCGCCACCAGTTTTTTGAGCGGCACGCCCGCGTCCAGCATGGCTAGAGTTCCCGCACAGGTAGTCGCCATCGAGGAGGAGCCGTTGGACTCCAGCACGTCCCCCACAACCCGGATGGTATAAGGAAAATCATCCTTGTTGGGCAGTACCGGCTTCAAGGCTCGCTTAGCAAGGTTGCCGTGCCCAACCTCACGGCGGCTCACCCCGCGCAGCCGCTTGACCTCGCCAGTGGAGTAGGGGGGGAAGTTGTAGTGAACCAGGAAAGGATCTTCCGACTCGAGGCCAAGGTCGTCCACGAGCTGCGCGTCGCGGCCCGTGCCCAGCGTTACCGTGCCCAGCACCTGGGTCTCGCCCCTGGAGAATACCGCTGAGCCGTGGGGCTTGGGTAGCACGTTGGTCTCAATCCAGATGGGCCGCACCTGCTGGGGGTTGCGCCCATCGGCCCGCTTGTTCTCTTGCAGCACCAGGCGGCGTAACTCCTTCTTCACCACGTCGTCAAAGGCATTCGCCACCAGCTTGCGCCGGGCTTCGTCCACGCTGCCATCGGGGGCAGGCGGGACGAGTTCGCCTACCAGCTGGTGTGAGAAAGCTTCCAGGGCCTCGCTGCGCTCACCCTTGGAGGCGGTCAGGAGGACGTTGGAAAGACCCTTCTCGACGGCCCGTTGGTACAGGGCCTTGGCCTCGTCCTCGCCCAGCTTGACCGGCGGCTCGAAGCTGAACTTCTCTTTGCCCAACTCCGAGCGCATCTGCTCCTGAAGCTGCAAAATCGGCTGCATGGCGTGGTGGGCGAACTCTAAAGCCTGCACCAGTTGGTCTTCCGAAACTTCCTGCGCACCGGCCTCGACCATAATGATGGCATCCTTGGAG
>JADMIM010000150.1 GCA_015478585.1 Thermaceae bacterium
ATGCGGCCCCCATCGGCTTGCAGCAGGCCGGAAATCAGGTTGAGCAAGGTGCTCTTGCCTGCCCCGTTGGGGCCGATCACCGCCAGAATTTCGCCCTGACCCACCTCGAGGCTCACCCCCTGCACGGCCTTCAGACCGCCGAAGGTCTTGGAAACCCCCCCGAGTCTAAGCATTCCTGTCCTCTTTAGCGGTTTTCCCTCGAGCCCGCCACAGCCCCACTAGGCCCTTGGGCATGAACAGAATTGCCAGAATCAAAATCAGACCGTAGACCACCAGATAGCCGTCCTTGATTTCCAGGCGCAGCCAGGTCTCCAGGGCTACCAGCAGCAAACCGCCCAGCAGTGGGCCAAGGGTGGTGTAGAGCCCCCCAAAAATGGGGATGACCAGCGCTTCCACGGCCCGCCCCAGCCCGAAGGCATCATAAGGAGAGAGAAACAGGGTCTTCATGGCGTAAACCCCACCTGCCAGTCCAGCTAAGGCGCTCGAGAGCAAAAACGACAGCAGCTTGACCCGCACCACCGCAACCCCCAGCACCCGCGCTACCGCCTCGCCTTGCCGGGCCGCGGCCTGGGCATAGCTGAGGCGGCTGCGGCCCACCCACAAGCTGGTCAGTACACCCAGCACCAACACCGCAGCAGCCAGGTAGTACCCACCCAAAACCCAGCTTCCACCGAAGGCCGGAGCCACTGGCAACCCAGTAGCCCCCCCGGTGAACTCCGCCTTGAGCACCAAGGTTCGCATCACCTCGCTAAAGGCCAGGGTGGCGATGGCAAAGTAGATACCCTGCAAGCGCAGGGTGGCCAGGCCCAAGAGCAGGCTCGAGAGCGCAGCCACCGCCGCTCCCAGCAGCAACCCCCCAATTGTTCCCAGTGCAGGTGCGCTGAGTCCGGCAGCGTAAGCCCCCAGGCCGAAAAAAGCCCCCTGCGCCAACGAGAGCTGTCCGGTACGAGCCAGCAAATCCCACGACAGGGCCAGCACTGTGACGATAAAGGCGAACTGG
Source organism: Thermaceae bacterium (assembly GCA_015478585.1). Classification (GTDB taxonomy): domain Bacteria; phylum Deinococcota; class Deinococci; order Deinococcales; family Thermaceae; genus Meiothermus. Next base: position 1,001 of record JADMIM010000150.1, read on the forward strand.
GCCGTGTCCAGGGTGAAAGCCTGCCAGCGCCCCAGTGGGAAGACCGGGAAAACCAGCACCAGCCCCAGGATCAAACCGACCAGCCTCACGTGCGCCTCCAACTACGCCAGGTCAGCACGGCAAATATCACCAGAAAAAACACGGCCTCCACCCAACCTCCACCACCCGGCACATAGGTGCTGACCAGTGCTTCGGCCATTGCCAGAGCCAGGGCAGCCCAGAGCACCCCTCGCAGGTTGCCCAGCCCAGCCATCACCACGATGGCAAAAGCCTTGAGGGTGTAGGCAAACCCCACCGTGGGCGAGGCGTACAGCATTACCGAAAGCATCACCCCGGCTATCCCCGCCAGGGCTGCCGAAAGCCCGAAAGCCAGCAGGTAGACCTGCTGGGTCTCGATGCCCAAGAGGCCCGGAGCCAGCCGGTTCTGGGCCACCGCCCGCACCGCAAAGCCCAGCCGGGTGCGGCCTAAAAACCAGTACAGCCCGAGCAAAATCAACAGCGAAAGCCCGAAGGCCGCAAAGGGTACAACCCCAAACGAGAGCCCTCCCAAGCTGAGGGTAGCGCCCTGATAGGGTGGACTCACCACCCGGGTATCGGCCCCGAAGAGCAGCAGAGCCAGGTTTTGCAACAGCACCGAGAGCCCAAAGGTCAGGAGCATCTGATTGAGTTCGGGGGCCGAAAGCACGGGCCGGATCAGGCCGTAATAGCTGATGGCCCCGACCAGAAACACCGCTACCGCCGCGACCCCCAGGCTCACCAGGGGGTCTATGCCCCTGGCAGCAAAGAGCAGATAGCTCACGAAAGCCCCGATCATCAGGAACTCACCGTGGGCGAAGTTGACGATGCCAACTACCCCCACCGCCAGGGCCAGCCCGCTGGCAACCAGGGCATAGACCCCAGCCGCCAGCACCCCGTTGAGGAGGGTTTGCAAGAGAAGTTCCATAGGAATCGCGGGTCAGGCTTTAGCCCCTCTGCCCTCTGGGAGAGGGGCTGGGGTGAGGGTGTACCAACCTCGTTGCTCCACTTGCCGCAAAAGACGGTCTTTCACGGCAAACTACGCTCTCACTTCGGTGTCCCCCTCACCCTACCTCCCACCAGGGGAGAGGGTACTTCCCGGTTTAGCTCGTTGCTCATTGCTCATCGCTAATAACTACCCGGATAGCGCAAGGGACGGGCGGCAACGCTCTTGGGGAACACCGGGCGGCGGGTTCCACCCAGGTATTGGAACTGGAGCCAGATGCTCGAGTCGAAGCCCTGGTACTGGGTTTTGCCGGTGTCGGAAGGCTTGAAGGCCAGGGGGCCGAAAGGAGTATCCATCCTGACCTTGGCCAGGGCCTCGGCGATTTTGTCCTTGTCGGCACTGCCCGCAGCTTCGGCAGCTTTGGCTAGGCTCAGAACGATAGTGTAGCCCATTGGGGCCATGTACTCGTCGGTGATTTCACCGTACTGCTTTTTGTAGGCTGCGCTAAACTTGCGGCTCTCGGTATTGGAGACCGAGGGCAGCCAGGCGGTCATCCCCACCACGTCGCTGGAGAGCGGGTTCTTATCGAAACCCACTGGCCAGGAAGGGGGGGCCCCGTAGACCAGCTTGGGAGCCAGACCCACCTGACGAACCTGGGTCGAGATGGGCAGCGCATCCACGTCATAGCCGATCCAGTACAAAATATCCGGTTTGAAGGCCTTGAAGCGGGTCAGGATGGCCGTGAAGTTGCCCGAGCCGGTCTTGAAAGGTTCGGCCTGGACGGCGTAACCCGCTTTCTGGAGCTGCTCCTGGTAGATTTTGATGCCCGCCGAGCCGAAGGGGCCGTCCTCGTAGAGGATGGCTACCTTGCGTGCCCCTTGGCTGTAGAGCGACTTGAAGAAATCCAGGGCGGCAGCTACGTTGTGGTAGTCCCAGGGGTGATAGTGAAAAAACTGGTCGTAACCGCTGAAGGCGTTTTCCACCACCGAGCTGGCCGCGCCTATGCACAAAAAGAGCGGCTTATATTGTTTGATTGGCCCTGAGAGAGCATAGGTTACGCCGGAGGCCAGCCCACCAATGACGATGTCTACCTTGTCCACCGTCATCAGCTTGGTCAGGGCGGGGACGGCCTTGGCGGGGTCGGTGCCATCGTCGGCGGTGACTAGCTCGAGCTTGACCTTGCCTCCCGCATTGACCTGGTCAGCGGCGAGCTGAATGCCATTGAGGGCGGCTTTACCCGAAACCGAAGAGACCCCCGAGAGCGGTAGCAAAACCCCCACCCGGAGCGTGGTCTGGGCCAACGCCAGGCCCAGCAGTGCCAAAAGACCAACCAAAACCCTTTTCATATGCTTCCTCCTTCGTATAGCACGGTGGCTTCACCCTCGAGCACCCGTTCGCCGCGCTGATTGGTGCATACGGTTTCCAGCGTGAGGATGGGCTTATCCGCGCGAATGGCCTTGACCGTCACCGTCGCCGTTATGGTGTCGCCGATGTAGGTGGGTTTGAGAAACTTCAAGCTCTGACCCAGGTACACTGCGCCCAGGCCAGGGAGCTTGGTTCCGATGGCAGTAGAAATCAGCCCGGCTACCAGGATGCCCTGAGCGATGCGTGCCCCGAAGCGGGTTTTTTGGGCGTATTCCGCGTCCACGTGCAAGGGGTTGGTATCGCCCACCGCGCCGATAAACTGGGCGATATGGGCCTCGCCGATGGTCTGGCTGTAGCTGCCGCTGTCTCCGATTTTGAATCTCACCCTTTCACCTCCAAAAAGCTGCGGATAGCCTGAGCCAGACCGGGGGTATCCTCTACGACAACTACGTGCCCCACGCCGGGCAGAAGCTCGAGGTGCGCTCCGGGAATGGCATCGGCAATTTCCTGGCCGTAGCACGGGGGAAACAGCAGGTCTTCCTGACCTGAGAGCACCAGGGTGGGCACCACAATGTTGGCGAGTTGGGGACGCAGGTCGCCTAGGGTCAAAAACCCAGCCAGTAGGTTTTGTTGCGCTGCCAGGCTGGGGGCCGCGAGCCCCATCTGCTCGAGCGAGGCTGTGCCCGCCACCTCAGGATGGGTCTCGAGATAAGCTCGACCCCAAATCCAGGGCAGCGCGACCTGCAAACGGCCCACCGTGCCCGCCCACTCCAGGGCCAACCGCCAGCTTTCGACCTTGGCCCGGATCAGCGGGTCGAGCCGGGCAGTGGTGCAGAGCAGGATTAGCTTTTGCAATCCGGGAGGTTGCCTCGAGGCTAGCACCTGGGCCACTATCCCGCCGTTGGATAGGCCCAGCAGATGATAGCTGGAGATGTCCAGGGCTTGCACCAGGGCTTGCAGGTCGTCAGCGTGGAGTTGGGGGGTGTAGGCCCCTTCGGGCACGCTAGAGCGGCCTTGGCCGCGCATATCGTAGCGCAGCACCCGGCTGCCCTCGAGCATAGGTATCAGGGGTTGCCAGGCTTCGACCTGCTGGAAGATACCGTTGGCGAAGATAAGAATGGGTTGCTCGCCTAGGGGTGATAGGCCCGTCACCCCTACGGAGTCAATTTGATAGAAGAGTTCGATTGCATTTACGGTAATTCTAGGCATGGCTGCCTCCGAAACGGGCGGCCAGCTCGGTTTTGAGGATCTTGCCGGGGCCACTTTTGGGCAGCTCGTCGAGAAAGACAAAACGCTTGGGCACTTTGTACCCCGCCAGGCGTGTTTTCAAAAAGCTCCGCAGCTCCTCCTCGCCCGCAGCGGATTTGAGTACAACAGCCGCCAAACCCACCTCGCCCCAACGCTCGTCGGGCACACCCAACACCGCACATTCGGCCACGGCGGGGTGGTCGTATAGGGCTTGTTCGATTTCGACCGGAAAAACGTTCTCGCCACCGGAGATGAACATCTCCTTGGCCCGCCCCACGATGTAATATCGCCCCTCCGGGTCGCACCGGGCCAGGTCACCAGTTTTGAGCCAGACTCTCCCTTGGTGCTCTACCAGGCATCTTGCGGTGTCCTGAGGGCGTTCAAAATAACCCCACATCAGCGTCGGTCCGCACAGCCAAAGCTCGCCCTCCGTGGCTTCGCTCCCGCTCGAGGCTACCAGCCTGGCCCAGAGGTGTGGCATGGGGCGGCCCACCGACTCGGGGTGTTGCTCGGCCTCTTCAGCCTCCAGGGCAAAACAGTTGACCCCCGCCTCGGTCAGGCCATAGCCCTGTTTGAAGCGAACCCCCTTGGCCTGGAAGGCTTGGCGCACCGGGGCCGGGCAGGGTGCGCCGCCGGAGATGGCCCAGCGCACACTGGAGAAGTCGGTACCGCCAAAACGGGGGTGCATACAGAGCATCTGATACATGGTCGGAACCAAGAACAAGAGGCTGACGCGGTATTGCTCCACCCAAGCCAAGTATTCGCCGGGGTCGAATTTTTCCTGAACCAACACGGTTGCCCCGGCGTACAGCAAGGGCGTTCCGAGAGCGTTTAGCCCGGCATGGAACATCGGGGTGGAGAGGATGTAGCGATCCTCCGGGCGCAAGCCCCAACTGGTGCAGGTCTGCATGGCGTTAAGCAGCTGCTGGCGGTAGGGAATTATCGCCCCTTTGGGCAAACCAGTAGTGCCGCCGGTAAAAAGCATCAGGGCCGGGTCTTCTAGCTCGGCCTGGTGGCCCAGGAGCTTGCCAGGGGGTAGGGTTTGCAGGGCCTCGAGGGGTTGTGCCCTGGGATAGAGGGTTGTAGCCAGCGCGGCCCAATCCTCACCAAAGAACAGGGCTTTGGGACGGGTGTACTCGAGCAACCCTTTCAGCTCGGCCCGGCTCAGCCGGTGGTTGAACAGGGTGGGAACGAAACCCAGCAAGGGTGCGGCGAAAAGCAGCTCGAGGTAGCCCAGATGATTGAGGCTCAGCACCCCCACCCGGTCGCCCTGGCCCACCCCCAGCCCGAGCAACGACTCCGCAGCCCGCACCGCCCTGG
>JADMIM010000151.1 GCA_015478585.1 Thermaceae bacterium
GCGCTGGCCCGATCCATCCCTACCCCCTGCTTGGCCCCCCGCCAGAAGTTGCCGCCCCCCACCACAATGGCAATCTGCACCCCTAAGTCGTGGGCCTTTTTGATCTCCTGGGCCAGGGCTTTGGTGGCCTCAGGCTGGATGCCGAAACCGCTGGCGGTCATGAATTCGCCGGATAACTTGAGGAGGACGCGTTTGTATTTCATAGTTGAGTGTCGAAGGTCGAACGTCGCAGGTCTAGAGCGGTTTTTGAAAAGAACCTTGGGGTAGCTTGGGCCTATCTACTGTGCCCATCTGATATTTTGCCGCCACCATACCATGGGCGGCAAAATTCAGAGAACCGCGATAAGGCCAAAGGTTTAGGGTCAAAAAAAGGCCGAAAGTCCTTCGACCTTCGGCCTTTGTCCTTCGACATCCTTACGCTCCTACCTCGAAGCGAGCAAAACGCTTGACTTGGATGTTCTCGCCGATTTTAGCGACGGCGGCTTTGATTACATCGCCGACCTTCAGCTTGTCATCCTTGACGAAGGGCTGCTCGAGCAAAACGGTTTCCTCGTAAAACTTCTTGAGGCGGCCCTCGGCGGCCTTCTCGGCGATGTTTTGCGGCTTGCCCTCGTTGAGGAGCTGCTGGGTATAAATCTGCCGCTCTTTCTCGAGGTCTTCTGCCGAGACTTCCTCGGTGCTCACGTAACGGGGGTTAGCCATGGCAATGTGCATGGCTAAGTCTTTGGCGAGCTTCTGGAATTCCTCGTTCCTCGCCACAAAATCGGTCTCGGAGTTCAGCTCGAGCATCACCCCCACCCGCCCGTTGTGATGAATATAGGAACCGATAATGCCCTCTCTGGCCTCACGCTCAGATTTCTTGGCGGCCTTGAGTGCCCCGCGCTCGCGCAACAAGGTGGTGGCTTTTTCCATGTCCCAAGCCCCATCCTCGAGGGCTTTCTTGACATCGCTCATGCCCGCGCCGGTTTGTTCACGTAGTTTTTTGATCTTCTCTAGTTGGGTCATGGTCAATCCTTGTCTCAGGTCTCATGTCCCAGGTCAAAGGTTGTCATGTGACTTACGACCTGAGACTTACGACAATTATTTACGCCTCCGCCCCCACGTCCACTGCTTCGCCCTCGGGTGCTGGGGTTGTCACCCGTCCGCCACCCCGGCTTTCGACGATGAGGTCGGTCATGCGGGACACCACCAGTTGAATCGAGCGAATAGCATCATCGTTGCCAGGCACGATATAGTCCACCAAATCCGGGTCGGAGTCGGTATCGGCCAAGCCCACTACGGGGATACCCAACTTGCGGGCTTCCTTGACTGCGATAGCCTCTTTGGTAGGGTCTACCACGAAGATAGCATCGGGCAGGCGTTTGAGCTTGCGAAAGCCACCGAGGTTTTTTTGCAGCCGCTCGAGCTCGTGCTTGAGGCGTACTTGCTCGGTCTTGGGGCGCTCGTTGATGTCTTCGGAGGCAAATAGCTCCTCGAGGGTTTGTAGGCGATTAACCTGCGCGGTGATGGTGCGAAAGTTGGTCAGCATCCCACCCAACCAACGCTGGTTCACGAAGGGCATCCCGGCCCGGTCAGCCTCGAGCTGTACGATTTCCTGAGCCTGCTTCTTGGTGCCGATGAAGAGCATGGTGCCGCCCCGCATGGCTAGGTCTTGCACGTATTTGAAGGTCTTTTCCAACTCGACCATGCTTTTTTGCAGGTCAATGATGAAAATGCCGTTGCGCTCAGCGTAGATAAAACGCTTCATCTTGGGGTTCCAGCGCTTGGTTTCGTGACCAAAGTGAACCCCAGCTTCCAGCAGTTCCTTGATACTGACGTTTGCGGCCATGGTTTCTCCTTTTGGGACGGTTGGAGCGGGCATTGGTTTCGTGTTTGGGGCTTGCTCTAAAGACCGTTCCCTGCTTTAGAGCCACCCGTACCGTAGCACACCCAACAGGGGATTATAGCTGCTAAGGCCGATTTTAGCTAGCACCGCTGGGCAAAGTGGGTCTGGCCTCCCAAGAAACAGACACTTTCCTGACAGTTCTTCTCTATAAAATCTAGCTGGGTTTTGAGAAAACCAAGACCAGCAAGCCCGGTTTGGCCTCAAGCCAATTTTTCCTGGCCCGACCTCGAGGAGATTTGGCTTGCGAAAGCCTTTACGTGTTGACGGGCATGGGCTTTTTGCCGTATAAAGGCCAAGCAACAGAATACTCGCTGTACCATGACCTGACAAAAAGCTGAAACAGCGCTTTTATGGTCATGCGGGGGAAGTTGGTTCCCAATATGGAGGATGTATGAAAAAACAAGCAGTGGCTGCGGTACTGTCGGTGGTTCTGGGGGCTAGCGTGTTAGCCCAGAGTGTGACCGTAGAGTTCTGGCATACTTTTGGCGACCCTAAACGGGGCAACTGGATTCAGCAAAAGGCCGATGCCTTTAATAAGGCCAATCCCAATATCAAGGTAATGCCGGTATTTAAAGGCAGTTACCCTGATATTCTCCAGGCCGCTACCTTGGCCTCGCGCCAGGGCAAGCCCCCCGCGTTGGTACAGATGTACGAGATTGGCAGCCAGTTCGCCCTCGACTCAGGTATTTTCCAGCCGGTAGGCGGCATTGGCACGCTCGATACCAGCGATTACATCAAGCCAGTGCTGAACTACTACACCATCAATGGCAAGGTTAATAGCATTCCCTTCAACTCTTCTTCACCAGTGCTCTACTTCAACAAAGATTTGATGAAAAAAGCAGGTTTAGACCCCAAGCTTCCCCCAACTACTTTTGAGTCCTTGATGGACGATTGTGCCAAGATTGCCGCGGCCAATCTAGGGGTGAAGTGTTTTGGGGTCAGCTTGAATGGCTGGTTCTTCGAGCAGTGGATGGCCGAGCAGGGTGCCCCGCTAGCGAATAACGGCAACGGGCGTATGGGCCGGGCTACCGAGGTGCTCCTCACCAGCGCTCCAGCCAAGCGTATCTTTACCTGGCTGAAGACCATGAACGACAAGGGCTACTACACTTATACAGGCAAATTTGAGGACTGGGACGGCTCAGATGCTATTTTTACCAGCGGCAAAGATGTGTTTCATATCACTTCGACTGCCGATATTGTGAATATTAGCGATGCTGCCAAGCAAACTGGTTTCGAGATGGGGGTAAGCGTTCTACCAATTCCTAATGGGGTCAAGCGCAATGGCGTGGTAATCGGCGGGGCCAGTCTATGGGTAAGCAAGGGTATTCCCCAAGCTGAAGCGGAGGCTGCCCGCGACTTTGCCTTGTACCTTACCGGTACTGAAAACATGGCCGAATGGCACAAGCTCACCGGTTATTACCCAGTGCGCAACAGCAGTATCACCCTTTTGCGTAAGCAGGGCTGGTTAGCGCAAAACCCCATGCAGCTGGTGGCCTTCAACCAGCTTTTGCGTACCGAGCCCAATGAGGCCACTGCCGGAGCCCTGATCGGCCCCTTCCAACAGGTGCGCCGCATTGTAGAAGAAGCCCTGCAGAAGGTGTTCTCGGGAACCTCGGTAGATGCAGCTCTTAGCGAGGCCAAGACCAAGGCCGATGCCGCACTCAAGGAATACAACGCCAGCGTGAAATAAGCCGCAAAGGGCGGAGGGCTAAGAGCAGAGCGCTTTTGGCCCTCTGCTCTTAGCGCTATACCCTCTGCTATGGATAACCTCGCCGTTTTCAAAAACCGCTGGCTGGCTTTCTTGCTTTTGCTACCCACACTGTTGGTGTTGGGGGTTTTTCTCTATTACCCAGCCCTCCAGACCCTCGGCCTTTCTTTGTTCCGGGCCAACTTTATCTTTCTGACCAAGACTTTTGTGGGACTAGCGCAGTTCCGCCAACTCCTTACCGATTCTGCCTACTACCAGAGTCTCTTGCAAACCGTAGTTTTTTGCTCTCTGGTGGTGGCTTTGGGCCTGATCTTAGGTCTGGGTCTGGCGATATTGGTCAACCAGCCCATTCGTGGGGCGGCGATTTATCGCTCGTTGCTGCTCTATCCCTACGCGCTTTCGCCTGCCATTGCCGGAACGCTCTGGCTGTTCATGTTCAATCCCGAAGTGGGGCTGGTCAACCAAATTTTGCGCTCGCTATTTGGCATTGCCCCACGTTGGCTGGATACTCCGGTATTGGCTTTCGCCTTGGTGGTTTTCGCAGCAGTTTGGAAAAACATCGGCTATAACCTGGCCTTCTATGTTGCCGCCCTACAAAACATTCCTGGAGAACTGCTCGAGGCTGCTGCTTTAGACGGCGCTACTCCCTGGCAGCGTTTTCGTCATGTAACCCTTCCACTGCTTTCGCCCATTACTTTTTTCTTAGTTTTTGTAAATCTGACTTACTCTATCTTCGACACCTTCAGCCTGGTAGATATTCTCACCGGGGGAGGGCCGACTCTGGACAAAACCGGGATTACCACTTTTTTGATTTACCGGGTCTACCTGGATGGCTTTGTAAACTTTCAAACCGGCTTCGCTGCCGCCCAGGCTATCTTGATGCTGATTATGGTGGGGGCCATAACCGTGTTGCAGTTCCGGCTGGGAAGGGGTATCAACTATGGCGCTTAGACCACTGCAAGCCTTTTTGGTTCACCTGGTTCTGATTGTTGCGGTACTCTTGGTGGGCTTCCCACTCATTTTTGCCATCATCAAGGCCACGCAGACCGGAGGACAGGTGCTTTCGCCTTATCTGGGTCTGGGTGATGCCCTGGGAAAAAACCTGCTGACTGCTTGGAGCGGAGCGGGACTGGGTTTGTATATTCGCAATAGTTTTGTAGTAGCCGTTGGCATCACCGTGCTCAAAGTTGTTACCTCAACGCTGGCGGCAATGGTTCTGGTCTATTTCCGTATTCCGGCCAAGGGGGTGCTGTTCGTCTTAATTTTGCTGACCCTGATGCTTCCGAGCGATTTGTTGGTGGTAGCCCTATTCGACCTGGTAAACAAGCTAGGTTGGGCCAACACCTATCAAGCCGTGGTCGTGCCTTTTGCGGCTTCGGCTACGGGAATATTTCTGCTGCGACAACACTTCATGAATATCCCCGGAAGCCTGCTCGATGCCGCCCGCATTGACGGGGCAGGGCCGCTGCGCTTTCTGGCTTCGGTGCTGATTCCCCTGAGTTGGAACACCATTGGAGCCCTAACCCTGATCCAGTTTATCTACGGCTGGGAGCAATATCTGTGGCCCCTAATTATCATCCGCGACAGCAGCCACCAGGTGATTCAGGTTGGACTCAAAAGCCTGATTGGACAGGCCAGTGGTCAGACTGACTGGGGCATGGTCATGGCTGGAACATTGGTCGCAACCCTGCCTCCAATAATCGTGTTTACACTTCTGGGGCGGCAGTTCAGCAAGGGGTTCGTGTTGTCGGAGAGCAAATAGATTGCAGCTTCTAGAAACTGCTGCTATACTCTCAAATCGGCTTAATGCCTTTATCTGGGTATTGACCCAAAGTTGGGGGTGTAGCTCAGCGGGAGAGCAGGTCCTTTGCAAGGACAAGGTCGGGGGTTCAAATCCCTTCACCTCCACCAAGAGTAGGACAACAAAAAAACCGGAGCCTCATCAACCGAGCGATTCGCTAAGGTGTGCGGGGCGAACCTCTTCTCCTCCAACACCAAGGTCGTCCTGGCTTCGGGGGCTCTACAGCCAGCTCTACTCTGGGGATTGGAAGCAGCGTCCTGGCCTTCAACCAACAGGCCCAGACCAAGGGTAGCTGCCACCCACAAGAACTTAAGTCGCTCCGTGGTGAGGTTGCCGGGGAGGATATTTTGCCACCCCCTCCAGGTTAGCCGCAGAGCGGCTATGGCCTACGGCCACCCCCTTGGGCGCTGTGCGCCTGTAACGGGCCGGGCTTTG
>JADMIM010000224.1 GCA_015478585.1 Thermaceae bacterium
GCCCCCATACCGTCAGAACTTAGCAGTCTACCTGGAAACCCCAGCCAAAGTCACCAATCTACCGTGACTGAAACCAAACTCAGGACGGGGAATAGCCCCGAGATAGCGCACAGGCCGCTGCTACTGTATTTGTGGCTTCGGCTGGGTTGGGGTGGCCGGGCTGACCAACTCACAAGGGTACCGCTAGAACTCTATGTATGGGCGGTGGTCGGCTCCCAGTCCATCTCCTGGCTGGCTATACTATTATTAAGCCGGATTAGCTGGCCTTTGACCTTCATCAGCCTGGGCCTGGCACTCATCCTGGCCGGGCTGCTTGCCGTCGTAATGCCCTTATGCGTGCCCCGGTGGCGAACCACAAGCATCCGTGTTCCACAGTTCAGCCCGGAGACGTCCACCCTACCCATTCTCATGCACTGGTGGCACGTATTTCAGCGGCGCTTTGCGAAGGACCTATACAGGCTTGGAGCTGCATCCCTGATAGGCGCAGTGCTTTTTGGTATCGGGCTTGGCCTGGACCCTGCTTCCGGACTCAACGCCGCGTTCCGTATCGTGTTCACCGCACCCGTGTCTTTCGTAGCGGGAGCGGTAATGGGGCTGGCAGTGCCCTTCCAGCCGGGCCTGTACGCTCCTATCCTGGACGCTCTACAAGTTAAAGGGGCGGATATTGGCGAGTCGCTTGCCTTAATGCTGGCTGTAGCGGCCACCCCCTGGAGCCTGCTGCGTGAGATAAGGGCCACCACGGGTATTATCTCTACCATCGTCTATCTGGCCATAACGGTACTGTCGGCAGCACTAACAGGCTGGCTGCTTGGGCCCTTTCTACAGTCACTCGGTATGTAGGCGTAAGGCGTAAGCCGCTAGTAGATAGGCGTACTGTGCAGGCGGGTACAGTTACGGTAAAGGGAAAGAAAGGGGAAAGCATCTTGAAACTATTTATAGCTTCTACAGGGAATATCAAGGATAGCGGCGCTACGCAGAGTCTCAAGTTGAGCTTGCGCTTCATCCTGACTCCGGCGCTTGCGGTGGTCATGGTGCTTACCCTTACAGGCTGCCTGGAGCAGATTCAGTCCACCAGGGTACCGTCGGGGGCGCTCAGCAACTTTCTGCTCCACCTGGGGGCTGGAGAGATAGAAGACGCTCGTGCGTACTTTGCTCCGGGCCTTGTCACGCCTTCCGCTGATCAGGAT
>JADMIM010000225.1 GCA_015478585.1 Thermaceae bacterium
ACCCCGAGCCGGTCGCGACGACCTGGTCGCTTTCCTTTGAAAAGGTTGAGCAGCAAAGCCTCGCAGCGGCCGACCTGCTGCGCCTCTGCGCCTTTCTAGACCCCTCGGCCATTCCGGAGGAAATTCTTACCAGGGGCGCTCCCGGCCTGGGGGCGGCACTCGACCAGGCAGTGAATGACCAGACCGGGCTCGATGAAGCGGTCCGCGAGCTGCGTAAGGTTTCTCTGTTGCGCCGAGATACGCAGGCCAAGCTGCTCAGCCTGCATCGGCTAGTACAAGCCGTGTTGCGGGAGAACATGGACGACCAGGCGCAACGCCGATGGGCCGAGCGCGCGATCGGGGCGGTGGGCCGCGCCTTTCCCGACAGCGAGGACGTCGCGGCGTGGCCGCGCGCGGAGCGCTGCTTGCCGCAGGTCCATGCCTGCCTGACACTGCTGGACGAGGGGGGGCCGCTATCGCTCGACGCGGCGCGCCTGTTCAACCAGGCCGGGCTCTTCTTGCTGGAGCTGGCTCAATATAGCCTGGCAGAGCTGTTTCTGCGGAAGGCGGTGGGCGTCCGGACAGTCCTTGAGGGGGCTGAGCACCCTGATGTGGCTGAGAGCCTCAACGACCTGGGCGCAGTCTACCTCTATCAGGGGCTTTACGCACTGGCCGAGCCGCTCCTGCGCCGGGCGCTGCTCATCAAGGAGCGAACCCAGGGCCAGGAACACCCCGATGTAGCCGTGGCCATCAACAACGTGGCCATGCTGTGTTATTACCAAAAGAAATACAGCGAGGCCGAGCCCCTCTTCCAACGGGCGCTCGCGCTCTGGAGCCGGTTACAAGGACCGGACCACTCCAACGTGGCGCGCACGATAAACAACCTGGCCCTGCTCTACTTTGCACAGGGCAAGTACGCCGAGGCCGAGCCCCTCTTTCGGCAGGCGCTCGCCAGCTGGGAGCGAACTCAGGGCCAGGAACACCCCGACGTTGGTCGCACGCTCAACAACCTGGCGAAACTCTATAGGGACCAGGGCAGGCATGCTGAGGCCGAGCCCCTCTTCCAACGGGCACGGAGTATCCGCGAGAAAACCCTTGGACCCGACCACCCAGACGTGGCGCAAACCCTCTCCGACCTGGCAAAGCTCTATGCCGAACAGGGCAGGTACGCCGAGGCCGAGCCCCTCTACCAGCTGGCCCTGGAT
>JADMIM010000226.1 GCA_015478585.1 Thermaceae bacterium
AAGCAGTCCTTAATAGTGTTGTGGCCCAGGTAGAGGCCACAGTAACTAGTTTGTATCGCGCAGGGGAGCACCCAAGCCTGGTCAAAGTACAGCGGGGACTACCCATGCCCGACTACCTCCGTGTGCCCGCTGTCGTGCAGGCGTACAGGCGCATGTTGGCGAAGTTACGCGCCGAAGAAGAGGCCCACCATGAAGCCTGATACGTTTCGGAAGCAGGATATCGATGTAGAAGCGCTCTGGATGCCCGTGTCAGCAGAAACTTATGCCGAGCACAGCCGTTTACATAGCCTTCACCCGTTAGGGGTAGGAACACCTTTCGCGGAGAGTCTTGGCAGCCTTACGATGCGGCTGGCCGCCACCCACTCCGTAACTCTCGACACCCTCATAACCCGCGAGATACTACCACTATTTGACCGTACATACCTTACAGCCGGTGGCGGTATAAGCGGCACAACCTGGGGCAAACTATCGGCCATAAACGGCACTGGCGCCTGGTCGGCAAAATGGGTGAGTATTTTGGAAGAGCTTACCAAGCAGGCGGATTTGTCGGCGCTCACTATGCTACCGTGGGCCGCCGTGTTGCCCCCACGTGGGCTTCTAAGGCGCACCAGGGCTTGGTGCCCTGTATGCCTACATAGTTGGCGGGCTGATAGCCCTACCGCCGTATACGAGCCTTTGTTGTGGGCGCTCGATAGTGTAGTCTACTGTCCGTTACATAACACCCCCATCGTGAGTATTTGTGCTGCCTGCGGGCATAGCGGGCCATCCCTTGCGGTGGCGGGGCGGGTGGGGTTTTGCCACCGTTGTGGAGAGTGGCTCGGCATGCCTGGTAGTACTGCACAGGCAACGCCCCCACAGACTAAAGAACAAACGCTGTGGCCGCAGTATGTGGGTAGCGCGGTTGGTGAGTTGATCGTACTGGGCGCCCAACGCGCATGGAGCCCAAGCAGGGAACGGCTGGCACGCACAATGGCGGGCTACAGGGATAGTATAGCCGGAGGTGATATACGCGAGCTTGCGCGCACGGTGGGTCTTTCCCCACGTTCTGTGGGCGATATTGTAGATGGGCATCAGATACCCAAGCTTGGAACACTACTTCAAATAGCTTATCGGCTGGGCACTACCCCCGCCGCACTCACAGGGGCACAGTCGCAAGGGCCACCGGTGTCAGCACAAAAT